>JAYTNA010000293.1:0-4009 GCA_043748865.1 Saprospiraceae bacterium | reverse complement strand
ATTGCTAAACGCAATTGAGGTACTTCGCCGGTTTTATAAGCATTGTCGGTCAAATATTTTTTCAAACCCGCAAAAAAAGCATCATCACCTAATTCATGGCGCAACATGTGTAAAATTAATCCGCCTTTATTATAACTGTGCGCATCGAACATTTTTTCTCTATCGGCATATTGAAAATTGACGAGCGCGTGCATTTCGCCGCCGGCTTGTTGCAAATAGCCGTCTAAAACTTCTTTACGATGTGCGTCACCTGTTTCTTGTCCATATTTATGTTCGAGCCACAAACCTTCACTGAAATCCGCAAAAGATTCATTTACCGTTAAATTCGACCAGTTTTCTGCCGTTACTAAATCACCGAACCATTGATGAAACATTTCGTGCGCGACAACAGTTTCGTTAAAATCTTTATCAATCAAACTGCGTTCGTCACCATTCATAAAATCACCGTAAACAATCGCGGTTGTATTTTCCATGGCACCACTCACGTAATCGCGCACAACAATATGCGCCAATTTTTGCCAAGGATAATCTACGCCCAAACGTTTAGAATAAAATTCGAGAATTTCAGGTACGTTTTTATAAATCAATTTGCCTTTGCCGGCATATTTTGGTTCGAGGTAATAAAGAATTTCTTTGTCGCGCCATTTATCTTTTTCAATCACAAAATCACCGACTGCCATCATCACTAAATAAGGTGCGTGCGGCATATCCATCACCCAATGATCGGTGCGTGTGCCGTCCGTATTATTTTTTTGGTCTTTTAAAAGACCGTTAGAAAGCGTTTTATACTTATTTTCTGTCGTGATGTAAATATCGTCTGTCATGCGTTCATTTGGTTTATCGAATGTCGGAAACCAACGACTGTTACTTTCCGTTTCGCCTTGTGTCCAGATTTGTTGTGGCTTGTCCGGATCTTTACCGTCCGGATTAATAAAAAACAAACCATTGTCTTTAGTAATTGCCGCACTGCCGCCATGTTCACCTTCGCTTGGTTTGGCAATGTAATCAATATACACCGTATATTTTTCGTCGCGTGTGAAAGTTCTGCCGAGATCAATATTGAGTTTAGTATTGTCGTAAGTATATTTCAAAGGTGTTGACGAACCTTCCATTGTTACCTTGTTAATCGTAAAATTTTTGGCATCAAGCGACATGGTATTTGTCGGATAGAAATAAGGTTTAGCAGATATCCACGCTTTGCCATACATATATTGTTTCGCCCAATCGAAACGCACATCTAATTTTGTGTGGATGATGTCGTTAATGAGTGTCGGCGTTGCGCGATAAATCGGCAAAGTATCTGCCGGCATATCGTTTTTGCCGCTCACATTATCTGTCGTTCCAGTTGACGGAGTCGGTTCAGGAACAGGCGGTGGTGGTGGTGGTGGTGGTGTTTTAACGGTTGAAGCCGTTGAAGTCGTTTTTTTTGTTGTATCACAAGCGAAAAAAGTAGTAGCTATGAGCGTTACAAATAAAATACGTTTAAACATAATTACGATTTTGGATTTTAGATTTACGATTTTGGATTTTAGATTTAAATTTGATAGCCCTGAAATCTAAAATCGTAAATCGCTTTACGGTTTCGGAATAGAATCCGGATTCATATTTTTGATGCGTACTGGCACGGCATTTAATTTATTTCTGTCAATCGTTGCACCTTGTAAGTTTGAAGTACTATCGGAAGTATTTAAATTTCTTACGCTTCCTACTCCAGATGCTCCGGCAGTATTATTTCCGAATAAAGTTGATTGCGATGCCGTGCAACTTGCCAATAAAAAAACGGGAAATAAAAAAGTTTTGTATAGTTTCATAATTGAGAATTATTTTTGCTTTGTACGCATTTCGACTTTCTTAGACACAAAGACAATCGCTTTCAATGAATATTTTATTCACGCGAGATTTCGCAACAAATGTAACGACAATTTTTAGTTCCTATTGCTAAATGCCGGTTGAAAAATTGATAAATTTATTGCAACTATTTAGTACCAGTCATTTGCACAACTTTATAAAATTTAATTTTTTCATAAAAAAAAGCCTGAACCTTTTCCGGTTCAGGCTTTCAAAACTAAGGACACATAATCAAATTCAAATCATTTACATTTTCGGTAATAAAACGGCATCAATAGAATGGATAACACCATTAGACTGATAGACATCATAAACACTTATGTTGGCGTAACCAGTATTTTCGTCCCAAACTGTGATGTTATGCGCACCATTCATCTTAAACGATAACTTCCCACCGGCAACAGTTTTTAATGTTGCTTTACCTTCACCTTTTTTAATCAAAGCACGAAGCGCATTAAAATCATATTTTCCAGACACGACGTGATAAGTCAATACAGTAGTTAATTGTTTTTTATTTTCCGGTTTCAAAAGCGTTTCAACCGTACCGGCAGGTAAGTTTTCAAAGGCATCATTTACCGGTGCAAATACCGTAAATGGTCCTGTTCCTTGCAATACATCTACTAAACCCGCTGCTTTTACTGCCGCAACAAGTGTTGTATGTGATTTAGAATTGACGGCATTCTGAACAATGTTTTTCGTCGGGAACATAGCTTCACCTCCAACTTCAACTGTACTCGGCTCCGACATTTTAGCCGAAGACATAGATTGAGATTTTGCACCTGACATGCCGATTACTGTGGCTATTGCGACAAGCGCAGCCATTTTCAAGAATTTTTGCATCTGAAAAGTTATTTTAAAATTAAAAGAAAAGAAAAGACTTTAATGAAATTTGAACAGCATCATTAAAAATTGAATTTATAAATTTTAATTTCCTGCTCACGACTATTTACGAAGACGCATGGCATTTCGGTTTTATGGAATCGAAAAAAATAAAAAATGATTTTATCTTGAGATGCAGAGCATCGCGTCTCTACGATTGTTTTATCGCAATGGTTGGGCACTATATCATTTCAAAATTCTCTTAATATCATTCGCCTTTTCAAACATTTTATAAAGTTCGTCATATTTTTTTTTAATCAGGCAAGAACGCATTGTGCTGAGAATATGAATGTGTTCGTCTAAAACATCTAAAACATTGTCGCGGTTTTGCTCAAAAATAGGAACCCATGTGTCCGGATTACTTTTGGCTAAACGCACCGTGCTTTGAAAACCGCCGCCGGCTAATTCAAATATTTTTTCTTCATCGCGTTCTTTTTCCAAAATCGTCAGCGCCAATGCAAAACTCGTGATGTGCGAAATATGACTGACGTACGCCGTATGTACGTCGTGCGATTCGGCATCTAAATAAACGATATTCATTTTGAGTGCGGTAAAAAGTTTTTTTACGGTGTCAATTGCCGATGTGTTACTCGATTCAATATCACACAAGACACAAACTTTTTCGGAAAATAAATTCGGAATAGCGGCATCGGGTCCTGAAAATTCCGTTCCCGCCATCGGATGTGCTGCAACAAAATTGCCGCGATTCGGATGAATTTTTACTGCTTCAATAACATTTACTTTAGTAGAACCAACTTCGACAACAATCTGATTATTATTAATTTTGTCTAGAATATGCGGCACCAATCGCGCTAAACTGTTGACGGGTGTTGCAACAATGATGATATCGCTTTGCGCAACGGCATCTTCGAGCAGCATTATTTTTTCGACGATACCGAGTTCAACGGCGCGTTTCGCGTGTTGTTCGTTGTTGTCCACGCCAATAATTGATTGAGCGAAACCACTTTCGCGCAAGCTGATGGCTAATGAACCGCCGATTAATCCCAGACCTACTATTGTTATTGTCACTTTAAGATTTTGAATTGACGATTTTGAATTTTGGATTTTTTAATCAATCTAAAATAAAAAATCGTCAATTGTTTTTCTGAATTCTTTCCATCGCTGTATCAAAAACTTTTTCATCGCAACACAGCGATACACGCACATAATTATTTCCTTGACTGCCGAAAATACCGCCCGGGGTTATGAATACATTCGCACCGTACAAAATTTTATCCGCCAATTCGTAACCGTCTTTGTATTGCTTTGGAACTTTTGCCCA
>JAYTNA010000292.1:0-3984 GCA_043748865.1 Saprospiraceae bacterium | reverse complement strand
GTCTAATTCGCCTTTAGTCGTTTTTTTAATTTTGTTGACGATTTCATTAACTACTTTCTCGTTTTCTGATAGGTTTTGATTTGCCAAAATAGCAAAAACAATTATCTCCGGTTGGTCTGATTCGGTAAAAAAACGGTAATCAATATCTTTAAAAGAAATGAGTTTATAGTTATAATGCAGCCTGTCTTCATCATTTATTAAATATACCATTTGGGTTTCAGACTCACCAAGATAAATTACAAACTGTTTGATGGGTAAACGATAAATTCGATATAGAAGCCCGTAATATTCCAACATACGTGCATCCATATTAAAATCGTCGGCAGTTTGAATCTCGATGTGTAAAATAAAACGTCTGCTTTTATTGTCTGTAATAATTTTTAAAACATCCGGACGGCGTTCCACTGTTCTCTGTATATCATCCGGTATTTCCTCTGATTGCACAGCTACTATACCCAATACTTTTTCTATTAATAAAGGCAAAACAGCTTCTACGTTTTCTCTAAAAATTTTATCGTACTGATTGGTTTGACGTTTAGATGAATTTCGTTTTTGTTTTAAGTTTTTATTCATAATTTGTTGTTTTCGTTTTTATTTTAAAGCCTTAAAATAAATTTCGATTGCAAGAAACAAAACTAATTTTAAATAAAAACAAAAAGTTTTTTGTTTTTTTAATTTTTTAAAATGAAAATGAAAATGAAAAAATTTTTTCTTAAAAAAAAACGCGCAAAGAAAATAATTCCATTTGCGCGTTTTTATTTCGAGAAAATCAAAAATCAAAAATCAAAAATCTTCTAATATGCTCTCACATTTTTATTTTCCATGTAATTAATAAACGCACGATTCACAACGCGATTACCACCCGGCGTCGGAAAATTGCCGCTGAAATACCAATCGCCGAGATTATTCGGACAAGATTTATGTACGCTTTCAATTGTTTGATAAATTACATCCACCGGAATATCCAAGTCGTTAGGTCTGACAATTTCAGCAATTTTATTCGAAATGGTATCGTCATCAAATAAGTCATAAAGTTCTTTCACCAAATTGCGCTGCTCTTCTTTAGGCAAAATTTCCATTGCTTTAGCTTTGTCGTAAACTTCTTCGAGTTTGTATTCCAAATCATTTTCTTTCAACAATTTCACTAATGCTTGAAATGCTACAAACTCACCCATTTTCGACATATCAATACCGTAACAATCCGGATAGCGAATTTGCGGTGCACTCGAAACAATAACGATGCGTTTCGGTTTCAACCGCGCCATAATGCGAATAATCGAATTTTTTAAAGTCGTTCCACGAACAATCGAATCGTCGAGCAGCACTAAAGTATCAATGTGATCGCGCACGATACCGTAAGTTACATCGTAAATATGATTTACCATTTCATCTCGACTGTTATCTGCCGTGATAAAGGTTCGCGCTTTATCGTCTTTCACCGCGAGTTTTTCTACACGCGACGAGTGATTTAGAATTTCTGAAATATCAGCCTTCAGCTTTAAGCTATCAGCTTTCAGTTGCTCACTGGTAATTGTCGGAGTCGGATTGACATTAATCTGCTGACAGCTGACAGCTGATAGCTGATAGCTACTTATAAGTTCTACAATTTTTTTAGTTTTAATTTCATTGTAAGCATCGTTGATGCCTTCCATAAAACCGAAAAATGCAGATTCGGCAGTGTTCGGAATAAAAGAAAAAACGGTATTTTCAAAATCGTAGTTAACATTTTTCAAAACCGGAGCGGCTAAAAACCTGCCCAATTGTTTGCGCTCAGTGTAAATATCTCTATCCGTACCGCGCGAAAAATAAATACGTTCAAATGAACACGCTTTGCGTTCTTTGGGTTGCGTAAATTGTTCTTCCGTGATGCGTCCGTCTTTTCTGATAATGAGCGCGTGTGCCGGTTGCAATTCTTTTATTTTAGAAAAATGGACATTGAAAACCGTTTGAATTGCCGGACGCTCACTCGCTGCTACGACTACTTCATCATCGGCATAATAATAAGCCGGACGAATACCGTTCGGGTCGCGCATTACAAAAGCATCGCCGTGACCTAAAATGCCGACTAAAGCATAACCGCCATCTAAATTTTTGGAAGCACGTTTCAAAATGCGCAAAATATTGAGGCGCGAAATGATGAGTTGCGTAAGTTCTTTATTACCGTGTCCGTCGCGTTTATAATAATCGAAAAGATGTTGCACTTCATCGTCCAAGAAATGTCCGATTTTTTCTAAAACCATTATCGTGTCCGATTTTTCTTTTGGGTGTTGACCGAGTTCTTCGACTAAAAACTCAAAAAGTTCGTCCACATTTGTCATATTGAAATTGCCGGCAAGCAATAAATTTCTGCAAATCCAATTATTCGGACGCAAAAAAGGATGCACTTGTTCCAGCGTATTGCCCCCGTGCGTGGCGTAACGCAAATGTCCTATCAACACCTCGCCCATGTACGGAAAATTGTCGCGCAGGTATTGCGTATCGTGAATTTGATCGGAAGTTAAATCTTTAAAATGCCAAAAAACTTGTTCAAATAAATCTCTGATGGGTTGTTGCGCATTGCTGCGTTTGCGACTGATGTATCGGTGTCCCGGTTCCGGATCGAGTTTCACTGTGGCGAGGCCCGCACCTTCTTGTCCGCGATTGCGTTGCTTCTGCATAAGCAGATGCAATTTATTCAAGCCGTAAAACGCGCTGCCATATTTGTCGTGATAATATTCAAGCGGTTTTAATAATCGAACAAAAGCAATACCACATTCATGCTTAATTGAGTCGCTCATAATAAATATCGGCTGGTGTGTAAGTTAGTATAACGAGAAACGTTAAGAATGAAATCTCGCACAAAATTATGCTTTTTAAACGACTTTACGTGTAAAAAGTTTGTCGGGTTAGTGTTTAGTTGATTGAGATTTTAATGGCTTGCTCGCGCATCTTTTTACTACTAAAAAATATTCATGTTCGTGAAAAATATAAGAATTTTACGAAAGTTATGGTTTTTCGGTCAAAGAATAAATATTTAGGTCGAGTGAGAGTAAGAAACATTGTTTATGTAAAAGGAAAAAAAATGAGCCGGCATTTGTTAAATACCGGCTACACATTTGTGTTTACTACATAAGACAGATAAAATAGTAAACGAATACATAGATCACAATAACAACTGCTACAATAGCAGTCTCTGAAATATTTGAGGTTTCAAGTTGTAATGTTTCAGAAGAAATACTTAATTTCATTGTCATGAAAAAAAAATTTAAAAATGTTAAAAATAAATTAAAAATGAGCCGGCACTGTTAAAATACCGGCTACTCATCTGTGCTTAATACATAAGATAACTCAAATAGTAAACAAACACATAAATAACAATAACAACTGCTACGATAGCAGTTTCTGAGACATTTACAGTTTCAAGTTGTAATGTTTCTGAAGACACACTTAATTTTAATTTCATAGATTAAAATTTTTGATTAAAAAAAATGTTAGGCATATTGCAATGCTCGATACTATTATAAAATGTATAAAAATTGCCAATTGGTAAAAAATTTGAAAAAAAACTTAAAATATTTTTATCAGAATTATTAACCTTCAATTCTATACTTTATAAACTTGTCTTTAATTATTAAATGCAGAAATTTATTTTTATGTACTGCTTCGGGCAAAAAAAATTGAAAATATTTTCTTCTGAAATTATTAACCTCCAACCAAGTCCATACTTTTTAAACTCTTGTCTAATTATTAAATGCAGAAATCTATTTTTAAGTAGGTGAACGTAAATAAACGCTACTATTCATCTAAGAAAAATGTAGCGTTTATTTACATTCACCTACTTATGTACTGCTCCGGGCAAAAAAATTTGAAAATATTTTCTTCTGAAATTATTAACCTCCAACCAAGTCAATACTTCCCAAACTTTTGTCTAATTATTAAATGCAGAAATTTATTTTTATGTACTGCTTCGGGCAAAAAAAATTGAAAATATTTTCTTCTGAAATT
>JAYTNA010000291.1:0-6908 GCA_043748865.1 Saprospiraceae bacterium | reverse complement strand
CTAAATTCGTTTCGATGTGTCCGAACATCATTGTTGCCGAAGTTGTTAATCGCAATTGATGCGCTTGACGCATTACTTCCAACCATTCTTCCGAACCGCATTTACCTTTAGATATCAAACGACGCACGCGATCACTCAAAATTTCCGCACCTGCACCCGGCAACGAATCTAATCCGGCTTCTTTCAAAGCTTTCAACACGTCGTAATGGCTCATTTTACTCAACTGCGCGATGTGCGCGATTTCCGGCGGACCAAGTGCATGAAGTTTCAAAGTCGGAAATAATTCTTTCAACTTTGAAAATAAATCTACGTAATAAGGCAAACCCAAATCCGGATGATGCCCGCCCTGCAACAAAAGTTGATCACCGCCGAAGCGAAAAGTTTCTTCTATTTTTTGTTTATAACTTTCTATCGTCGTCACATACACATCATCGTGACCGGGACGGCGATAAAAATTACAAAATTTACAATTTGCTAAACAAACATTCGTTGTGTTCGCATTACGGTCAATTATCCAAGTGACTTTATTGCTTGGCACTTGTTGTTGTCGCAAACTATTTGCTACATACATCAAAGCACCGGTTGAAGCGTTTTCAAAAAGAAAAACGCCTTCTTCCGCCGTCAAAAATTCTTTTTGTATAGCTCGATGCAGCAGTTTATCAATATCCATTTTTATTCTTTTTAAATTCTAGCAAAACTAAAACACTTTTTGAAGTTGATTGGTTTAAAAAATTATTTTTCGAGAAAGAATTTTTATGGATATAAATTTGAGAAGTTGAGTAATGAACGATGAATGATAAACAATCTTGTTACAAATTGATTGCCAATTATTTGTAGGAGGATTGTTCATTATTGATTACTTAAAAGTGTGAATCATACAATTTCTTCCGAAAATTTTATAACAAACTTTACAGCTATAGTACTCACCTTTGTTCGGTGAAAATTAATTTACGTTATGATTAAACCAAAACCGGCTATAAAATTCCCTTTTTACGCTCAAGCAACACTCGTGCTATTGGGCTTATGTGCTTTTGTAAGTATACTCTTTTTTGCCGGACAAATTATTGTGCCTGTTATTTATGCGACAATACTTGCCATTGTATTGACTCCAATCGTGAATTTTTTTGTAGAAAAAAAAATAAATCGAATAGTTGCTATTTCTCTAACAGTTTTTCTCACAATGCTAACTGTTATTTTATTGGTAACCTTACTCTCCAACCAACTCATGCAGTTCAGCGATGCTTTTCCGAAATTAGATGAAAAATTTAATCAATTGTCGGACCAAACCATTCATTGGGCATCGCAACGTTTTGGTATGAGTACGCAGAAAATAAACGGTTGGTTGACGGAAAAGAAAACAGAAGCTTTAAGTAAAGGTGGTATAGTTGTTGCTCAAACTATACTTAATACCGGAAGTGTACTTATCGTAATGGTCTTACTTCCGGTTTATGTTTTTATGATTCTTTATTATCGTCCTTTATTAATTGAATTTGTTCACAGACTTTTCAGCACAAATAATCAAGGTGAAGTCAATGACGTCTTGAAAGCTATTAAAGTTATTATTCAAAGTTATTTGGTGGGTTTGATGTTGGAAGCATGTATCATAGCCACGTTAAACTCGGCGAGTTTATTGCTGCTCGGTATTGAATCTGCTATTTTAATAGGCATTATCGGTGCTGTTGTAAATGTAATTCCTTACATCGGCGGCATCATAGCAGTTACTTTACCTATGGTGATGGCATTTGTTACAAAATCGCCGACGTATGCTTTACTTGTATTAGGGGCTTATCTTCTTATTCAATTTATAGATAATCATTTAATTATTCCGAAAGTTGTTGCTTCAAAAGTAAAAATTAACGCGCTTATTTCTGTTATTGTAGTGCTTGTCGGCAATGCTTTATGGGGTATAGCGGGTATGTTTTTATCCATTCCGTTAACCGCAATTATTAAAGTTATTTGTGACCACGTAGAACCACTCAAACCGATCGGTTTTTTGTTGGGCAATACAGTACCGACGGCTTCGCGATTTACTTTTACTAAGTCGAAACCAAAAAAGCAAGCAGTTTAATCTTTTTTAAAAAAATCGTTCATTTTATTGAGTTATTCTTTGTGTGTATTATATTTGTTGTTATTTTTACAGGAGAACCGCTTGTCGGAATCACGTGTGATGTAGCATAACCGGATTATACCAAAAAAAATAACACAATGAATTTACACATCAAATACGATATGCCGACGGCTTGCAAAAAAATTTTGCAAGAGCAATTAGATAAATTGGATTTAAGCTACACTTTGAAAAGTTTCAGTGAAGTGGAAATACAAGAACCTTGTTCAGCTGAAATGTTGCAACAATTGAGCTTAGGTTTGAATAGTTACGGTCTTGAAATCGTAGAAAATTTAAAAAATGTTTTGGTGCAAAAAATAAAAGATGCCATTACTGAAATGATTTATATTGAAGAAAAATTACCAAATACAACCATCTCAGCGCACTTGGCAACTAAACTCAACCATAGTTACGGCTACTTGGCAAATGTTTTTTCGGAAATAACATACACATCTATTGAAAATTACATAATTTTGCAGAAAATAGAACGTGCCAAACAACTCATAGTAAATAGCCAATTGACTATCAGTGAAATTACTTGGACGCTTAACTACAGCAGCGTAGCGCATTTTTGTAAACAATTTAAAAATGTAACGGGTATTACGCCTTCTGCTTTTCAGCGCATCATTAATAAAAAACGAGCTTCGGCTTAATAGGACATAACTAATTTTATAATCACACATCCACCATCACACATACATAATGACAAAATCGCCTATTCGAGTTTTACTTGCCGACGACGATGAAGACGACCGCAATTTTTTCAGAGAAGCTTTAGAAGAATTAAAAATAAAAACTTCGGTACACATTGTTAATGACGGACAAGCATTAATTGATTACCTTTCGCAACCCGGTGTGAGGGCACCGGATATTCTTTTTCTTGATTTGAATATGCCTTGCAAATCCGGTGTGGATTGTTTAATCGATATTAAAGCCATGCAACATTTGAAAAATATTGCTATTGCCATATATTCTACCTCCGGTTCCGAAGCAGATATTGAAAATACTTTTTTGAAAGGTGCAAATGTATACATAAAAAAACCGAGCGACTTTAATGCACTCAAAAAAGTATTGTCTCAAGTCATTACTATCAATTGGCAGTATCAAACTTCAGGTTTAAACAGAGATAATTTTTTATTGAGCATTTAGAATGCGTTTCATCATTCATCATTACTTAATAAACCGTTATGACGCATGAACTTACAAAATCTTCAAACCTATATTAAGTCTTCTTTATTTTACAAATCCATTTTAGTCTTTTTTTTATTTGTCTTACTTTTTCTTTCGGCAATTTCCTACAAACATACTGTTAACCTCAGTAACTCAAGTGCTTTAGTGGTGCATACGCATGAGGTGAATAATGAATTGGATAAACTGTTTTCTTATACAAAAGATGCAGAGACAGAGCAACGCGGTTTCATAATTACTTGCGATTCCGTTTTTCTTGAACCTTATATCGGTACGCGGGATAAAGTGAATCAAAGTTTTAATGCTTTAAAAATTTTAACGACAGATAATCCGGAACAGCAAAATAATTTAGATACGCTTTATAGTTTAATTAATGCACGTTTTATTTTATTGCAAAAGTCTCTTTCATTTATTTCTCGCACAGAAACAAATACTACCGGACTCAGAAATAATTTGATGCAAGGTAAAAATAAAATAGATGAAATTCGTTTTCAAGTCGCTAAAATGATTGGTGTAGAAAATACTTTATTGGAAGAACGGCAAAAAAAATATCAAACTACAAAAGCGCTAACGCCACTTTTTATTTCCGGTTTTCTACTGCTCTCAATAATAATGATACTGCTTGCGTACATAAAAATTATTCGAGATTTAGAAATGTTGAAAAAAGCCAATGCCGAATTAATTATTTCGACAGAAACAATGAAGGAAGCGGAAAAAATCGGGCAATTTGGTTTTTGGCAATGGCATCTTGAAACCAATAAAATTATTTATTCTGACGGTCTATTTGTTATATATGGCGATGAACCGCAAGCTTATGAACCCAATGTAGAAAAATTTTTAGAGGTCATTCATCCGGATGATTTGGAATATGGGAGAAAAATAGTTCAAGAATCATTTTCGGACAATGAATTAATATTTCTTTCATACCGGATTGTTCTCAAAACCGGGGATGTTCGTTATATGAAATCTGTAAGTAAAATTTTAAAGGACTCGGAAGGTAAAAGCATCAGAATTGGTGTAACTTCTGATGTGACAGATCAACATTTAACACTTTTGGCTTTAGAAGAAAAAAATTTAGAACTCCAAAAGATAAATTCCGAATTAATTATTTCGACAGAATCTATGAAAGAAGCGGAAAAAATTGGGCAATTTGGTTTGTGGCAATTAAATCTTGAAACAAATAAACTTATTTATTCCGACAATATGTTTCTTATATTCGGAGATGAACCAAAATCTTATAAACCGCGTCTGGAAAAAAGTTTAGAAATCATTCATCCGGATGATTTAGAAAATTTGAGAAAAACAGTTCAAGTACCATTTCCGGACAATCATTTAAGATTTAGTTCATTTAGGATTATTCTTAAAACCGGGAATGTTCGTTATATAAATTCCATAAGTAAAATTTTAACAGACGCAGAGGGGAAAAGAGTCAGAATTGGCGTGACTTCTGATGTTACAGATCAACATTTAACATTTTTGGCTTTAGAAGAAAAAAATTTAGAACTCGAAAAAATAAATGCAGAGTTAATTGTTGCGGTAGAATCTATGAAACACGCCGAAAAAATTGGCAACTTTAGTACTTCGCAATTGGATTTACAAACGAATAAACTTATTTATTCCGATAATCAATACGCTTTATTGGGTTGGGAACCACAATCATTTAAGCCGACAATGGAACATTTCATCTCGTTCATTCATCCGGACCATTGGCATATTGTTAAGGAACGGATTAAATCTACTACTGATGAGGATGAAATACCCGCGTATTACAAAATTATTCGAAAAGACGGTATAATACGTTATTTTAAATCCATAAGAAAAATAATAACAGATACAAAGGGAAAAAAAATCAGAATCGGCGTTAATTTTGATGTGACGGAAGAACATTTTACATTATTGGCTTTAGAAGAGAAAAAATTAGAACTCGAAAAAATAAATGCAGATTTAATTATCGCCGCAGAATCTATGAAACAAGCCGAAAAAATCGGCAAATTCAGTACTTGGCAATGGGATTTACAATCGAATAAACTTATTTATTCTGATAACCAATACGCTTTATTGGGTTCGGAACCGCAATCATTTGAGCCGACAATTGAAAACTATATGTCTTTCGTCCATCCGGATGATTTACATATTATTACGGAAGGCAGTGAAAACATTGATAATGTTGAGGAAAGAGCGGTTTCTTTCAGAATTATTCGAAAAGACGGTGCAGTGCGATATTTTAAATCCATCGGAAAAGTAATAACAAATACCGGAAGCAAAAAAATCAGAATCGGTGTTAATTTTGATATAACAGAAGAACAACTGATTAATATTACTTTAGAGCAAAACCACACAGCCTTAGCACAAAAAAATATACAATTGGCTTCTTTTAATCACATGGCAAGTCATGATTTGCAAGAGCCTTTGCGAAAAATTCAAACATTTATATCACGTATTTCGGAAAAAGACAGAGCCGCTTTGTCTGAGTCGGGTAACGTCTCATTATCAAAAATTGAAATCGCAGCAACACGTATGCGTGCGCTTATTGATAATCTACTTTTGTTTGCAAGTGCAGAAAAAGCCGATAAGATTTTTAAAATAAGCGACTTAAATCTTTTGATTAAAAAAGCCGTCCAAGAATGTGCGCACCATATTGAAGAAAAAAACGCCGTTATCGAAACTGTAGTGATGCCGACTTTGAACGTCATTCCGATGCAAATTGAACAACTATTTATAAATCTTCTCAACAACGCTTTAAAATTCAGTAAGCCAAATATCCCGCCGCTCATCAAAATTGATTGCGACATTGTAGAGGCTAAAGATTATCCGGCACTAAAAACCGAACCCGATAAAAAATTTTACAAAATTTCCGTAACGGATAACGGCTTAGGTTTTGAGCAACAGTATGCGGAAACGATTTTCAATATTTTTAATCGTTTGCAAACTACAATTGCTTATAAAGGTACCGGAATCGGCTTATCTATTTGCAAAAAAATTGTCGAGAATCATCACGGTTTTATTACGGCTCAAGGTATGATTGATAAAGGTGCCACTTTTTTTGTTTTTCTTCCGGCACAAACTCCTGTATAAACAAACAACAAAGAACAATCTTGCTAAACATTGATTGTTCATTATTCACTGTTCATTGTTTACCATACTGCCCGAATAATTTGTGAGAGATATTTATATACACACTTTATGAGTTGTAAATATTATAAAAATTTCAGTGTGGTAATTATACAAATTATTTAAAAAATTATGTAATACTCATTTTTTCATGCCCACCTACCTTTGTGTCGTTATGGAAATTCATCCATACATAAATTTAAACAAAATGGCAAATACATCAAATTCGGATAAAACTTCCGATAAATCTGAACATTCAAAATCAGGTTCAGGTTCAGGTTCAGGTTCTCATTCAGGTTCAGGATCAGGATCAAGTTCTAAATCTTCTTCTGATGGTCACCGCAGAGCGGCGTCGCATCACGAATCTGCCGCTAAACACAACCATGAAGCTGCTGATCACCATGAATCAGGCAATTCTGAAAAAGCACATGAAAGTGCTTCAAAAGCGCGTGGTCATCACTCAATGGCAGGCGAAGAACAAGACGAAGTGTCTAGAGGTCATGCC
>JAYTNA010000290.1:0-8124 GCA_043748865.1 Saprospiraceae bacterium | reverse complement strand
ATCTAATTTAGCGAAAGATGTGCGTGGTTGAGAAAAAGCAAAAGCGTTCCGATAACTGTGTGGTAAATATTTTTGAATATAGGTAGAAGCCGTTGCCGGACTCACCATATTCGATGGTTTTACAATATTGAAAGATTTTTTCAACTCTTTAAATAAATTTAAAGCATTGTCAGGCGGTGTTGTAGTTATAGCAATAGTGTTGGTGACATCGCCGGGTGCGGGCATTGCATTAAGGTTGTCTATCACTAATGCATTAAATACGAGTTTGGCTTCCGCAAATGCGGGTGCATTTACGCCCGGCGGCACATTGATTGCAAAAGGTGCAAGCGGATCTTCATGCGGCAACACAAGAATATTTAATTTTATAGAAGTCCCATCCCAATGTTGCGGGAAGGGCATAATTGTAATTTTATTTGGTGAGATAGCCATTTGAATTTAGATTTTAGATTTATGATTTAATGGACAACGGACAATAGACAACAGGCTTTTTCCGTTGGCTAATGTCTGCTGTCCTTTGTCCATTGTCAATTATTTAGTTAAGTTCTTTTTTCTCTTGCCAAGTCACATCAAATTCAAAATGAATGACCCAAGCTAATGTTACTTCTGCGGAAAATTCTACTTCACATACTGCCGAAGTATGTCCGCCGGATGTTTCCTGTCCGCCTTTTGCTTCAATTCCAATGGCTATAACAATTACACCGCCCAATAACTCGGCTTCACCTTTGAAAATCATAAGTGCAAAAACACCTGAACCGGTATCCTTCCATTCCATTTCCAACCCTACTGCCATTAATATGGAAACTTTTCCGACAATAGGCCAGCTCGTTGCTAATTCTAATCCAACCGCCACTTTAAAACCAAAGGATTTTCCTTCTTTTGAATCAATACCGAATTCAAATTCTATTTTCCCAAAAAAATAAAGTCCCAGAGTAGGAGAAATTGCGAAACATAAAATATGGATTTCTCCACCAAATTTTAAAGCGGCTCCAATCGAGAGCATATCCTTTTTTTCTTTGGCTATATCGGTAGTAGCATCATTAGAAGTAAAACTGAATGGAGGCATATTAAAATGTGCCTCAATTTCAATTTCAAACCCTAATTTCAGAGGTGGCAAAGCTATTTCTACACCGACATCCTTTATCGTTTTGCCGAAAGCTTTTATTTCTAATTTAGCCGGTGCTGCATACTCGATAGTAAGCCCTTTTAAGGATGCTTTAAATTTTGTTTGCCAGCTATCAGTGGTGGCATTGCTCATGTGAACCGCAAAAGCTGATGCCATATCAAAGTCGCCAAGAAAACTTAAAAGATCAATTATCGGTTGTAAAATGGAACCGAATTTCACTTTAGGTTTTAGCATTTCCGGAAACTTACTGAAATCCGAATCAAAATTGGTAGTCACACTGATAAGACTTTTAAACGCTAACAAATCCACCACTACAGTTTGATTTTTAATTTTAGCCTGCCAAGGTAGAGCGGCACTAGAATCAAAACTGTATGCAACATCAGAACTGCTTCCACCGACATCTGAATAGTCAATATAAATTCTCGAGCTGCCGTTATTAAGAAGGTCTCGAGTGTAATTAACGGGTGCTGTAAAATTGCCGCCCGAAGTTAATTTTAATTTTCCTATACCGATTACTTGTAGAGTAGTACCACCCGCACCCAATTGAAAAGTTGAATTTAATGCCGGAAATATACCTTTTGATCCCATTAGTGCATAGCTATCTGCGAAGAAAGGTTTAAAAGTGCTTTTTATATTGGCATCGTTGCGTTGTATAGTCGGGCGCAAAAATAAAACTTTTTGCGAACCGGTAGAATGTAATAAAGCATAATCCGATTTTGGATTGGCAGCAGTCAGAATATCAATTGGATCTGCAAATCTGTAAGGCTGCGTAGGCGTTGTGTTTAATATGCCTTCACGAATAAGCGGCAATGCGCCGTCTTCATTCAACACTTCTATATCGGTTGTGTTATCTTGTCGTTTTACTTGCGACCATGCACCTTCTCTTGGCAACGCCAAAGAACCATGTCCGGCAGTAACAAATAATTTTGACCCGAAATTATCTGCATTACTCACATCAATTCTGACAACGCGCATCGTTTGCCCGGAATTGCCCACATTCACGACACAATCAACAGGTCCGCCTAATGCTCCTTCTTTAGTAATTAAATCGCTGAACTGTTGCGGCGTTAAAGGTTTCTGATAAGGTGCTAATTGTATAAATCCGCGCTGTTTTTTACTCGGTACAAAATTATTTATGCCGCCTATCGACACATCTTCTATCAAAGCATCGGCATTAAAAAAAACTTCTTGCATGATAACGGTGTCGAGTGGATTCACGGCTTTTACTTCATACGTTCTGCCGGTATCTCTAATTTCCTTCACATTGTACAAGCCGTGAACGATACCGGGATGAAAAGCATAAGGATTTCCGTGCTTTACTTTTGCCGTATCTGTATATGAAAAATCATAAACACCCGGACCTTGCGCTTTCCAACCACTGTCGTAACGCGTGACACCGCCGCCGGATGTGCGTTGAATCGTAATCGTGCGCACGACTGCGATTCCCCAAGGATATAAAATGCTTTTTACCTGAATAACTTCATGCGCCGTGCGTCCGATTAAAACATCGAATCTTGCTTGACTCGTGGCGGCTATTGCTGCTGTCGGATTTAACCAATTGCTGAAAATAGTGGCACCGTATCCGGATAAATCCATGCGTTCTAACGGAACCCGCGCATTCGCTCCGCCCGTTTTAAATTCACCGTTGAAAATTGTGTCAACTACCGTACCTAATACGCTAAGCCCAAGAGGAACATTTCCGCCAAATAAATCAATTAAATTGCGCGTCTGTATCGTTGCGCCTTTAAGTTCCGGTGATTCTTTATCGGCACCGATGTCCGGACTTGTTGCCAAGATGGTAATTTGTAAACCGCCTTGCAATTTTTGATCATCGAAATTCGGATGGTTGTAAGATACTGCTGCGCCCTGTTTTGTCGGGTCGTTGGCATTATCTAAAACAGCTGCGGCTTTCATACCGAATGGCAATGAAAACAAGGTCGCCATTTTCTGCGGATTAATTCTGTCGTTGTAAGCTGTCAAAAATTTATCTATCACCGGTTTAGGTGCAATCGGTACTAATTCGTAACTTGTAGTTCCGATGATAGTCGGATCACCGGTGTCCGGAGATGTAGCGGGAGATGGAAATGGATACGGTGCAACAAGCGGATTTTGAATCGTCCAAATTGGTTCCCATTGAATTTGCGGCAGTGTATAAATTCTTGTATTAAAAGCATCTGTCACTAAATCAATGCCGATAATTGCCAACGGAAAATTCGGATTGAGCTGTTCTTTTTTATTTCTATTTTGACCAAATCCGAGACCGACACCAAATAAATCTGCATTGGTGGATACATCTAATAAAAAAATAGACTCACCCGACACGTTTAAACTTCTGTCGAAAATACTTCGCAATCCTGCTGTATTTTGTGCATCTTCTTGTAATAATTCTTCAGGAGTTTTTATTTTGCTGTACGTACTAAACTGTGTGGATATATTAGTATTAGAGATGGCAGTGCTTTCAATACTTGTCGCAGAAAGATGCGTTGCGGCAATTTTTACCGGATGGTTATTTTCGAGATAAATAAATATATCAGCACTCGTATTGTCCGGAACAAACAAAAAAGTTAATATCGGTGCAGTCGGAACTGCCCATTGTACAATAGGTGCCAAACTCAAACTCAAGTGTGTGCTATTACTTGATTTCGATAATTGATCACGCCCTCTATAATTAAACGGTTGATAATTGGTAACGTATGGATCGGGCAGTGACGGCAATAAAAAATACATCGGACAATTCATCACCAACGTACCTTCATTCACATCATTGTTGCCGGCAGATAGTTTTCCGAATAAATAAAAATCATCAACGGGTGTTGTTTTTATCAAAGCGTTGCTCAAAGCGAATGAAATTGGTGTTATACCGGCAGCTTTTTGTGCAGTGATGAGTTGTTGCATCATATTCAATGCCTGCACATAAACGTAAACTTGATTTTTAATTTCATAAAACACAACACCGGCAGAGAGCGCATTAATACTCAACCGATTTTTATCGGCACTTACGGGTCTGTCAATACGCGCTTGCATGCCTATATTGCCGGCAATTAAAGTTTCATTGCCGTTACTCAAACTGTTGTACAACACCAAAAAATGTTTGCCGTATTGCAAATCAACGACCGACCGAATTTTTTTAGTCGGATTATTTTCTTCCCATAAATTTAATTTTTGATTAGCTTTTCCTGAAGCGGCATCCATAGCAGTAATCGCAATTCTGCCGGGTTCACTCATAATGTATGTGTTGTTGAGTGGGACAGTACCTTTTTCTAAATTTTGCCAAGTCGCTTTCAAACCAGGTTTTACTTTCATCGCAATCGCACCGATACCCGCTGCTTCGCCTAATTGTGTTATCGCACTTATAGTTACCGGTAATGCCCAATAATTACCGGCAATCGCAGCCGTTTCACTCAATTGAAATAGAATAGATCTATCAGCCGGTGCAGAAAAAGTGGGTACGTTATTATGATAAGCAACAAGTATGCGATTTAGAATCGGATCGAAACTCGGCGTGATTACATTATCTTTTGTGAATTTATAAGTAGTGCCGAAAACTTCTAAAGACATATCGCCGGCTTCGGAAATATGCACACCACCCGAACTGCAAACAATTTTTACTTTTATCGGTAATTGAATCATTTGGTTTTTTGCATCATCACCTGTACTCGTGCTTACATCAGATACAACATTGGGTTGGTCGAGGTCTAACAATAATTCACATTCCTCACCGCTAACTATAATAATTGAGTTACTCGAAATTGAAACCGGTAATTTAAAATTAATAGCGCCACCTTTTATTTTCAACCCTGTGTAAGCACCTACCGGTGCAGATGCTGTAATCAGTTGCGAACGTATCCAAACACTTCCGGCGGGTAAAACATAATGCTGATGAGCCGAAAGAAAACCACGAATCGGAATTTGTAAAAACAAATCGCTGCCACGCGCAACGGTTACGTAATGCACGCGCCTATAAAAATCGAACCAAAACAATTTACCGAAATTATCTTTGAAAGGTCCCAATGTATGATCAACTGCTTGTCCTGCTGCCCATTTCGGCACCGAAGCAGCGTATTGACTTGTTTTCACCGGCACTTCGCGCCGAAATACGCGATATTCGGTATTAGTTTTAATCAAATCATCGGCAGCTTGTACGGTTGTGGGTTCAATTAATTTTTGTACAGCCGATTCTCGTGCTTGAACGGTTTTAGATACAGCATTAATTTTATCGAAATTACTGATATCGCTCGGCAACATTTCACTCAAGTCTTGATGTTGCAACACATCAGCCAATGAAGTTTTTAAAGTTTCTAATTGCTTTTTCGGCACATTTTTAGCCGGAGAAAGTCCTTCAGTAAGTGTTAGGAGTAAATCGGTAATATTTTTTTGTTTCATTAGATATGGCTTAAATGGAAAATCAAAAGATGAAATTAAATCAATTTGGTTGACATCGTATATGGATATACAGCTTAGTATGACTTTAAAGCAAAGTTTAAGTCGTACAAAAAACAAGAAACCCGAATGGAAGCGTGTCTGTAATTATTCGCTTATAGAAAAAGCACACACCGAGCAGCGGATAATATTATTACTCAGAATTGTTAAAGTGTTATAGGCATTTATTTGGTTTTTGAGAAGAAAAAAAATTCAACTCCTATTGTTTCATTTATTTTTTTAAATTTTAACAAATATATGCAGTTCCGGCAATCATGTCAAATAATATTAATTAAAATTATTAAAATAGTACATGAAAAATAGAAAACAATAATGCTCGGATGCGCAAAAAAAAAATCGCAACACGTTTAATAAAGTGTTGCGATTTTTTTTCTCATTCTTTAGCCTTGGTATTTATTATTCTACAACGTCAATGTCGTATATTCTGTTTCATCACCCGATTCAACTTCCATGATGTAAGTACCTTCAGCTAAATGCGAAAGGTTGAAAGTTTTGTGCAATTGAAACACCATGTAATTCGCATCTTCAAAAACCAACTTACCGGTGTTATCGAAAATTCTGACAAACATATTGGTATAGTTCGATGCTAAGCAATTGACATAAACGGCAGTACCTTTTTGAGAAACAAACGGCAAGAATTTATCTTTGCGTTCGTTTGCATTTAATTCAACACCTTTACTCGTTAATTCAAATGGTTGAATGGTTTTCGTTACATTTTTTTTGATAATGACTCGGTAGCTGCCGTTTTCCAATTGGCTTAAATTGAGTTTTTTAGAATACCGCGCCGTTTTTGATACTTCTTCAACAAATAGAATTGTACCGTCGTTGTTCTCTAAAATTATTTTCACCGCATCTTTTTGAATATTATTCAAGGTGATGGTGACAGCTTTTACGTTTTCATCGGCAGAAATATTAACCGATGTGCCGGACAATGTGTAATGACGTTCTACATTACTTGCAGTTGTCGGTGTAACGTTTGTAAAATTCAAAGTTGCTGCGAAAGCAAGACAAAATAAAGTTTTCATGATTCAAAAAATTTTTTTAAAAGACTGATTTAATTTGGTAATTGGTTTATTGGTTAATCGGTTTATTAGTTAATTGGTTTTAGATTCGAGCGTTAAATTGTCATATTTACAAACTCTATTTTAAAACCAATTAACCAATAAACCGATTAACCAATAAACCAATAACTGATTTGATAATACAAAGTAAAGGGCAGCAGGCAGGGTGTATGAAATTTAATCTACCAAAGGCGAGGGTTTTTCGATGAAAGGCTTTTAAAAAAAATGGGGAACGACAAACAGTAAAAATTTAACGATGAAATTTTTAATAAAAAAAACCGATGTACCATTTAGCGATACATCGGTTCGGAAATTTTCATAATTAATTAAACAAAAAATGGCTACAGATTCAAAGTTGCATATTGCGTTTCTTCGCCGGCTAAAACTTCCATAAAGTAAACACCGCCGGTTAGTTTTGATAAATCAAAACGTTTTGAAAAAGCGGTGACTTTAGATTTAGTGTCTTCAAAAACTAATTTACCTTCGTTATCGTAAATACGTACCGTGACATCCGTATTACTCGAAGATAAATAATTGACATCTACCATTTTACCGTTTTGTCTTACGACAGGCAAAAGTTTTTCCGAAAGTTCGGATGCATTCATATTTACGCCGGTTTCGGTTAATTCAAATGGTTGAATTGTCTTCGTAAAATTTTTACGCACAACCAATTTGTAAATGCCGGTTTCTAAGTCGGAAAGCATCAGTTTTTTCAAATAGCGTGGTGTTTTAGATACTGCCTCTTCGTAAAACACTTCGCCGTTAAAGCCTTCTAACGTAATTTTGATCACATCGTTTTCGATACCGTTAATACTGACAGTTACTGCTTTTGCATTTTCTGCCGCAGAGAATTTGACTATCGTACCGGACAAAGTGTAAATACGGTCTGTAGGACGCGCATTTGTCGGTGTGATGCTTGAAACAGTAGTGGCAATTGCCATGACAAAAATTAAGAACTTTTTCATGATTTAAAAATTTAAAATTGAAAAAATCGGGTGACTAAATATCTTTCTTAGTCGGTTAGTCTTTTAGTCGGTTAGTCTATTGGTCAAATACGTTTTGACTAACCGACTAAAAGACTAACCGACTAAAAGACTAAAATCCAAATAATTGTACTTTTACAATTGTCGAAAATATTTTTTATTTTCTTTTCAGATATTTGGTTGCGTTCTTTCAAAATTAAATTTGTTTAACTTCGATAGTGCAAAGGTACAGGCAAGCCGGAATAGTGTGCAACAAAAAAGAAAACTCGGTGGGCAATTCAATAATTTTATAAAGATTTTCGAATAATTCTTAATTTTAAATTTGCAGATTTAGCAGATTTAAAATTTTTGTTCGTTATTGAATATAGGGTTATAGAGATGCGATGCTCGCATCTTTCTACGTTTACCGAATTTAGCGGTATATTTTTTTGTTTAAAATTATTATATTTGTGGGATAATAGTCGGTTAGTCGGTTAGTCACTTGAACATTACAGACTAACCGACTAACCGACTAAAT
>JAYTNA010000289.1:0-3865 GCA_043748865.1 Saprospiraceae bacterium | reverse complement strand
TGATTGGACAAAATTTTAAGTCTTTCATCCAAAGATGCATAAGGCTGATTGATGATGTAATCACATTCGAAGCTCAAATTGTAAATCGAAGCATCCCATTCTTGTTGCTTGAAAATCGTGCGATACCAAATATCACTTTCCAATTGGTTTTTAATAATATTGATGCTTATTTTATTATTATCATTTAATTTTTGTGTGTCCAACGCACTGAGTTCACTCAACCAATGTTTTGAAAACGCGACATCATTAGCGACAGCCGCGGTATTCGGCATTGCCAAACTATCGTAGTATTTTCCGTAGCCGTTATAAATTGAAGCGTTAGAATACTGCTTAAAATAAGCGTCTAAGAAAACGTCTTCAAATTTTGCAAATGCTTTATCCGAATTGTCGTTCGTTTTTTGAGTATTACAACTGATGAGTAGGGATAGAAGCAAACAGAAACTTGTATTTTTCATTTTAAATGATTAGGAATAAGAAAAAATAATTATAGACTTGAATCACCTCATAAAAAAAGATGATTGTAAAGTTTCGTAAGAAGTGAAGCGTAAAATAAATTTGGTTGTGCGGATGTTAGGTTGCGCCCTGGTCTCATTTGTTTTCATTTGTATTTAATATTAAAATAGTATATTTTACATCGAAAGCAATTTCTTAAATTTTTTTTACATCAAATATACAAAATAAAATGTACCACGTAACTATTTATCGCGGCATTAACATTTTTTGCAAAAAAAAATTGTGAAAAAAAAAATTGTGATTAATTTTGAAAAAAATTAATTATGACATCAAAAGCAAAAACACCGGACGAATACATTGCTTCGCTACCGGAAGAAAGAAAATCGGCGATAGCACAATTGCGCAACACCATTCTCGAAAATATTCCGAAAGGATTTCACGAAGAAATGAGTTACGGAATGATTGGTTATGTTGTGCCGCACGCGATTTATCCGAGTGGTTATCACTGTACGCCGAAATTGCCTCTACCATTTCTGAATATTGCTTCGCAAAAGAATGCGATAACAATGTATCACATGGGAATTTATGCCGAGAAAAATTTATTAGAATGGTTTCAAAACGAATATCCGAAACATTCAAAAACAAAATTGGATATGGGTAAAAGTTGTGTGCATTTCAAAAAAATAGATCAAATTCCTTTTGCACTCGTCGGCGAATTAATTTCAAAAGTTTCTGTCGAAAAGTGGATTGCTTGGTATGAAGAAAAATATAAGAACGTTAAATAAATAAAGTGCCAATTATTGCGAAAATATCCGCTAAATAGTTTCATAAATTAAATAAAACGCTTAATTTTGCGCCGCGTTTCTAATAAAATTTATTTTTTTTAGAAAACCGCTCAATGATGCGAGCGTGGTGGGCATCAATTTTATTTAATTTTTAAAATCGGCGGTTTCTCGGACTTCTCTCATAAAAAAAATCTTTAAAAGAACCGGCGTTTATTTACATGAATAACGAAGAAAAAAATCTTCAGACAGAAAAAACATCACAAAATACAGTGATGACAACCAATCCTTCAGCGATTGACCACGTAGTAGAGGTACACACTGACGGTACACAAGAAACTCAAACAGTTCCACCGGCAGAAGAACACTTAACTAATAATATAGTAGTGGCACATGCTGACGGCGCGCAAGAACCGGAAACTGTTACACCCGAAGTTCATACGACTGTTGATACTGTACCGGCGGTAATGAAGACTGAAGATAAACAACCGGTAATTGTTGCACCTAAAGTTCGACCGGCTGTTGAAGCAGAAGCACCCGCAGAAGACGAATTAAATCCGGCTGATATTGTTTTCGAGCATGACTTAGGTGCAAATTTAAGTTCGGCACACGATGATTTCGATTGGAATCGCGGTAGACGCGGACAAATTTTGTACTCCGACAGTGAACGCGCAAGTTATTTGGATCAATATAACAACAGTATGCGCGATTTGTCGGCAGGACAAATTGTGAGCGGACGTGTCAGTGCAATTATAGGTAATGATGTGGTTTTGGATATCGGTTATAAATCGGACGGGTTACTTGCTTTGAGTGATTTCCGCGATTTGCCGGGATTAAAAATAGACGATTACGTTGATGTATATGTAGAAAGTCAAGAAGATTTAAAAGGTCAATTGCAACTCAGCCGCAGAAAAGCGAAACTTTTACGCTCTTGGGAAGCACTTATTGATTCTTTCAAAAATGGTACGATTATTCGCGGAACAATTATCAGCAAAACAAAAGGGGGTCTTATCGTTGATGCCAACGGTTTGGAAACTTTCTTGCCGGGTTCGCAAATTGATATTAAACCGGTGAATGACTACGATCAATATGTCGGTAAAGTGATGGAGTTTAAAGTTGTGAAAATCAACGAAAATATAAAAAATGCCGTTGTATCGCACAAAGCACTCATCGAAAGTGATTTGGCTGAACAACGTCAAACGATTTTGGGCGGTTTAGAAAAAGGTCAAGTATTGGAAGGCACTGTAAAAAATATTACTGACTTTGGTGCATTCTTAGACTTAGGTGGTGTGGATGGTTTATTATACATCACGGATATTTCATGGGGACGTATTACAAATCCGCGTGAAGTTTTAGAGATGAATCAGAAATTGAACGTAGTTGTTTTAGATTTCGACGAACAGAAAAAACGTATCAGTCTCGGTTTAAAACAATTGTTGCCGCATCCTTGGGAAGTTTTAGATTCAACTATCGGTGAAGGCTCAATCGTTAAAGGTAAAATCGTAAATATCGAAGACTACGGCGCATTCTTAGAAATTAAACCGGGTGTAGAAGGGTTGGTGCATATTTCGGAAGTGTCATGGGCGAATACACCAATTGCGTCGAAAGAATTTTTCAAATTGAATCAAGAATTGGAAGCGCGTGTTGTAAATATTGACAGAGCAGACCGCAAAATGTCGCTCTCGATCAAACAAATGACAGGCGATCCTTGGGCAAACGTTGATGTTAAATATCCTGTGGGTTCAAAACACACCGGCGATGTTAAAAACACAACACCTTACGGCGTGTTCGTAGAATTGGAACCGGGTGTAGGTGGTATGATTCACATCAGCGATTTGTCTTGGACAAAACGTTATGTGCATCCGAATGAATTTACGAAAGTCGGCAACAAAATTGATGTTCAAATTTTGGAATCAGACAAAGACAACCGCAAATTATCATTGGGTCACAAACAATTGGAAACTAACCCTTGGGAAAATTTCGAATCGGTATTCACTGTCGGTTCCGAACATCAAGGTACTGTTTTGCGCAAAGATGATCGCGGTGCGATTATTCAAATGCCGCACGGTTTGGAAGCCTTCGCTCCGGTAAAACAAATTAAAAAAGAAGATGGCTCTAATGCTGAAGCCGGTGATTCATTACCGTTTCGTGTTATAGAATTTAATCGCGACGAAAAACGCATTATTGTTTCTCACGCTCGCATTAACGAAGACGCTAAAAAAGCAGCAGACGAAGTTGAAAGAAAAGCAAAATCGGCTGAAGCTGCCGCAGAGCATAAAGTTTTAGAAAATGTTCAATCAAGCGTTGAACATGCGACTTTGGGTGATATTGCAGGTTTGGCGGAGTTGAAAGATAAAATAACGGAATAAAACGATTTTAGATTTACGATTTTGGATTTACGATTTTTCAATCTTTAGTCTTAAATTAAAAATCAAAAATTATTTTGGTATAAAAAAATCGCGTGGAGAATTGATTTTCTCTGCGCGATTTTTTTTTGTTTATATAAAAAGCTTTGAATCTTACAAGATTATGTAATAAGATAGTAATTACTTAGCCTGTATCTAAAGCCGGCTTCGCCGGCAGAAGGCCTTGAGAGGAGCGACGCAACTTATTTATTTTTAGGTAGCAAG
>JAYTNA010000288.1:0-5288 GCA_043748865.1 Saprospiraceae bacterium | reverse complement strand
ATCGCATTGCTGAAGCTATCGCGTATATCAAAACAAATTTTAAAGAGCAACCAAATCTCGATGAAGTGGCACAAAAAATTCATTTAAGTCCGTTTCATTTTCAACGAATTTTTACGGAATATGCCGGCATCAGTCCAAAAAAATTTTTGCAATATACAGGATTGGAATATGCCAAAAAATTATTGAAAGATAATCAAGCCACGCTTTTTGAAACCGCTTGCGAAACAGGTCTTTCAAGCACAGGGCGACTGCACGATTTATTTATTAATATCGAAGGCATGACACCGGCAGAATATAAAAACGGGGCACATAACTTGTCTATTAATTATAGTTTTTCGGAAAGCCCGTTCGGAAATATCATTGTCGCTTCCACAGAAAAAGGCATCTGCTACATGGCGTTTTATGACGATGAAGTTGTCGCATTTTCAAAACTTCAAAACTATTTTCCGAATGCGCGTTTCAATCACGCAGTTGATTTAATACAACAAAATGCGCTGCATATTTTTTCGCACGATTGGACAAAACTCGATAAAATAAAATTACATTTAAAAGGAACAGATTTTCAATTAAAAATTTGGCAAACACTCTTAAAAATTCCGTTAGGACAACTGACAACTTACGGATCAATTGCCGACAAAATTGAAAAACCAAATGCTTCAAGAGCAGTCGGCACCGCAATCGGCAGCAATCCCGTCGCGTTTTTAATTCCTTGTCACCGCGTGATTCAATCTACAGGAAATTTGGGCGGATATATGTGGGGCAATACGCGAAAAACGGTGATGATAGGGTGGGAAGGTGCAAAAGTTCATTCAGGATTTTAGAATTGTTGTTTGTTTGAGATTAATATTGTTGCGTAAAAAATAAACCAAAAAGAAATTCGTTTATGGCGATGTAATATAATTCCATTATCTTTGCCGAACGTTTAATTAAATCTTGTCGCTAAAAATGAAAAAGCAATATTTCCCAATATTCATTGCTCTTGGTCTTTTAATAATTACTTTGGCATCATCTTGTCATAGAGGTTACGGCTGCCCGTATAAAATGCAGGCGCAATCGGAAGTAAAAAAATAATTTTGTCACAAATTTCACCGATAATTATATGAACCACTGGATTCCGTTGGAGTCAAAAAATCAGTTGGATGCTATTGTATTGAAATCTCAAGAAAAACCTTGTGTTATTTTCAAACATTCTACTGCTTGCAGTATCTCAAATATCGCCAAAACACGTTTGGAACGCGATACCAAAAATGCGGGAGATACACCTGAAATTTATTTTTTAGATTTATTAAATCACAAAGATATTTCAAAAGAAATTGCCCAAAAATTTTCTGTGCATCACGAATCGCCTCAGGTGTTATTGATTGAAAATGGTGAATGTATTTACGATGCTTCGCATTTAGATATTTCTTTTGCAGAAATTTTGGAACATATTTAACTGTGGAAAAGTGACAGCCAAAGTTTTGAAAACTTAAATTTCTACACCAAATTTTTTTATGATTTTTAAAAAATAATAAGATTTGTGTTTTTTTGTTATAAAGCTCTATGTAAAAATTTGTCACAAATTTGCAATTCTTTTACAAGTAAAATCATAGCCGACATTCACATACACTTGTTATAGAACATTTTAAAGCCAAGATATATTATTCTGTAAAAGGCTACAAGCTTTTATAAATATTAGTGAAATCAAAAGAGCAATAAAATAAAATTAAATGTACTAGACATTTTTTTTGTTTTAAAGATAATTCATGTCACAAAATAGTGTATTTATTGATTTAAAATTTTTAGTAAATCCTATTGTAAACGTATCTTCGCCTCTGAATAATTCAGTTTCTCGTTAAGGTTGATAGAGACGTGTCGAATGGCGTATTTTAGAGAAATAAGTAAACTCGGTAGTGTGAACAATCTGCATATGACGCTCAATAACTCTTGTTAGTTTTGAGCGTTTTTTTTCCATTTTCTGTAGAGTTAAACAAAAAATGTTTTAAGAAAAATCAAACTGGGACAAAATAAATTTTTTTGTAACTTTGGGCTAAATAAAAATTAATGCCCAATGCTTCCAATACTTCGGCAAAACTTTTCGCCTTAATATTTTTCCTGTTGTGGGGAGATGTTGCAGTACAACGTCTCTACGCACAAAATACAAATGAACGCATAAAAATTCTCACCCAAATCACCGATACTTTAGCAAAAGATTCACTCACCATTGCACCGGAAACAGTTTTGCTCAAAAATTTAACGAACGGAAATGTGCTTGATACAAATTTTTATAAAGTTCAAAATAATTTAATTTTAAGTAAGCCGGCAGCTTTAAGCTATCAGCCATCAGCTATGAATAAGAAAGCTGATAGCTTAAAGCTGATAGCTGATAGCTTAAAGTTTGAATTGCGTTACCGCGTGCTTCCTTTCAATCTCGGTAGAAATTATTATCACATAGATTCATCTGTTTTAGTAAACATCGCACCGAAAAAACCTTTTGAAGCGGATTATGCACGATTGAGCGAGTCGGATATTTTCAGTAAAGAGTTATCTTATGCGGGCAATTACACACAAGGATTATCATTAGGCAACGCGCAAAACTTAGTTGTCAATCAAAATTTTAATTTAAACATCAACGGAAAAATTGGCGATGTAGATGTTTTGGCTTCCATGACCGACAACAATGTGCCGCTGCAAGCACAAGGTAACACGTTGCAACTTCGCGATTTCGATCGCATTTTTATTCAACTTAAAAAACAAAATAACACACTCATTGCCGGCGATTTCGAATTGATGCGCCCGACAAATACTTATTTCGTCAACTATTTTAAAAAATTACAAGGCACGAGTTTAAGCAATCAGCAATCAACAATCAGCTTTCGGGTAGTACACTAAACACCAAAGTGAGTATAGGCATTGCCAAAGGTAAATTTGCGCGTAACATTTTACCGATTCAAGAAGGCAATCAAGGTCCGTACAGACTTATCGGTAATGAGAACAGTAGTTTTTTTATTATTTTGAGCTGCACAGAAAAAGTTTTTTACGACGGCAAACTTTTGCTTAGAGGCGAAGAAAATAATTATGTGATAGATTATAATTCCGGCAATATCACATTCACACCTAAAACTTTAGTTACAAAAGATGCGCGTATCGTTGTCGAATTTGAATATGCCGACCAAAATTATGTACGCTCTACACTTGCGGTGAGTTCGATTTATACGCACGATAAAACAAAGATTTTTTTCAATGCTTACAGCGAACAGGATTCTAAAAACAGCGCCGGCACGCAATCATTGGATTCGATAGATAAAATTGTTTTGCGCATGGCAGGAAATAATCCGGATTTAGCCGTCTCGCCGAGTATCATCGGGTTGGCAAATCCTTTTCAATCAGATCGCGTTCAGTACAAATTAGTTGATAGTATTGTGTCAGGCACTTTTTACAAAAATGTTTTGGTATATTCCAACGATGCCGGTCTTGCAAAATTCCAAGCAACTTTTACGCCGGTCGGCGACGGAAAGGGTAATTATATTATTGCGTCGAACATAACAAACGGTCGCGTGTATCAATGGGTGGCACCGGACAATCAAGGTAATTTACAAGGCAATTACGAACCCATAAAAAAATTAGTGCCACCCAATCAGCAACAAATGTTTTCAGTTGGTGCAAGTTTTGAGCCTGTAAAAAATATTGAATGGACAATTGAATCCGCATTGAGCAGGTACAACGCAAATTTATTTTCCGAAAAAGGTGATTCGGCGGGTGTGGGCTTAGCGTTATTTTCTAAAATAAAAACGCAACACATAATATATGGAAAAAAAGTAGTCGTAGGGGCAGGGCTTGCCCCTGCCCGCGTACTAACACCCCTTTTCGAAATTCAATCCGAATTTAATTTTGAAACGACGCAAAGTCGCTTCAAACCACTCAATCCATATCGTTCTACGGAATTTTCGCGTGATTGGAATTTATCATCAAGTTCCACTAGTACGCGGGCAGGGGCAAGCTCTGTCTCCACGACGTTTGGTGATTTGAATTCTATACTACAACCGGTACCTGAACAATGGTTGTCGGGCAGCGCGAATTTAATAAAAAAAGATTGGGGGACTGTTCAATTTAATTTGAGTGAATTTTTGCGCGACAGTCTTTATCAAGGTTTTAGGCGCGGCGTAAAAATAAATTTTTCAAGAAACGGTAATAATTTTTCGGCAGATATAAATGATTTAAACACAAAAAATACTTTTGAAAAAACTTTTTACACTCGACCGAATTTCCAATTATCGAAATCCTTTTCCGGTTTTAATATCGGTATCGGTGCGGAGCGTGAACGCAATGAACGCCGTGATATTTCAAACGATACACTTTTGCGCACCGGTTTTTATTACGATTTGCTGCAAGCACATTTTGAACAAGCCGGCAAAAATCCTTTTTCAATCCGTTATACAAAACGTTTTGATTATTTGCCGGCAAAAAATATTTTTAATAAAATAACTTCGGTTGATGAGTTAGGTGTCACCGGTCAATTTGCAAAACGTCCAAATCACGCTTTGATTTGGAATATGACGTACCGCAATTTATTGGTGAATGATTCAACGCTAACGACGCAAGCAGCGCAAAAAACTTATCTGGGACGCGTTGAGTACATTTTTAATTTCTTTAAAAATGCGCTCGCCGGTAATTCTTTGTATGAAATTGGTTCAGGACGCGAACAAAAAATTGAATATCAATACGTTAAAGTCAATAAAGGCGAAGGACAATATATTTGGCGACGACGTGGTAATGATTCGATTCCGAAATTAGATGAATTTGAACTCGCACCTTTCATTGATCAAGGTGAATATGTGCGCGTGAGTTTGTATTCCAATCAATTTATTCGTACCAACAATGTGAGTTTTTCTCAGACGATTAGGTTTGAACCGAAATTACTCTTTAGCCGTGAGCTTTTAACTTCGAGCAATGAGCAATCAGTTCAAAACTCAAAGCTCAAAACTCAAAGCTCATGGCTCACGGCTCAAATCTCAAAGCTGTCTTTCAACGGTGCGATTTCTATTTCTCGGCGTGTAAAAAACGACGCATCGGATATTTCTCAATGGAATCCTTTTCAATTAAATATCGCCGATGCTGCATTGGTTGCTTTAAATACCAACGGACGTTATTCTCTTTTTTTCAATCGCGGCGATGCAACTTGGGATATAGAATTAGGGCAAACGAACACGCGCAATCGCGTCGTACTCATCACCGGTTATGAAGAACGGAGTCGAGATGAACTTTATGCGCGACAAAGATGGAACTTAAACACAAAAATATCTTTACTC
>JAYTNA010000287.1:0-4744 GCA_043748865.1 Saprospiraceae bacterium | reverse complement strand
CAAAACATCGAATTAATACCTATTCAGACTTTTTGTGTACATAATCATATTGATGTAAGATTCATCAACGCACTTCAAGCAAGCGGCTTGATTGAAATAATTACGATACACGAAACAGAATTTATTCATGAAGAACGTATCAGCGACATTGAAAAATTTGCGCGGCTGCATTACGATTTAGATATAAATCTTGAAGGTGTTGAAGCTATCACCTATTTACTACAACGCGTCGAAGATTTGCAACGCGAGAATATGCGCTTGAAAAACACATTGCGGATGTACAAAAAATAAATTGATATTGGCTTTTGGCTATTTTTTTCGATTTTTCTTACTAAATCAAACTATTCATCTATTTTTGCAAAATTATTCATCGGCTAATAGTTATTGGATTTATTTAACCGATAACCTATAACTGATAACCTATAACCAACTTTATGAATCTCCTTCCCGCTAAAATAACTTTAGAAAAAATTATCGCATTGTACAATTCAATGACAGCCGATGAAAAAAACGTAACTGCCATCGAACGCGATTTGATGTTGAGTTACATTAGACAACTCTACGAAACTTTTAAAGAGGGTCAGGTGATACCCGTACAACAGCCTGTGGTATTACAAAAAACTAATCCGATAGTAACACCGACACCGGTTGTTGTTAAAGCAGAATCTGCACGAGTAGAACAGGTTTATCAAAGACCCACACCATCACCTTCAGTAGAAACAATACGCACTGTAGAAGAAGCACCGAGAAGAGAAGAACGGATTGTTGCTCCGGAACCGCCAAAATATATAGCACCGACTCCGCCACCATCACCGCAACCCGAACCACCAAAATATGTAACACCAACGTCATCACCCGTACATGTTCAGCAACAATCGGTACAACGCACGGAAAGAAAAATAAATCCGGATGTTTTAGAACTTTTTGAAATCGGCAGCGGTAAAGAAATTTCTGAAAGATTAGCAAATACACCTATCGCCGATTTGACAAAAGGTTTGGGTTTGAATGATCGTTTGTTGAATCAAAATGAATTGTTCGGCGGCAGCAAAGTTGTTTTCGATGAAGCACTCAAAGACCTCAACAACATGAGCAGTTTCGATACCGCGCGCGCTTTTCTCGAAGATTTAGCAGTACGTTACCATTGGATGGATTCTGAAGATAGAAAAAAAATCGCGAAAAATTTTGTACGGTTTGTGAAGCGGAGGTATTAAGGCGGTACAAAATTGTTTTATTATCCTCTAAGTTCTACTGATACTGCTTCTTTTCAAATAATCGTTTTTGGAAAAATTTTAAAATATAAAGAGCCACCCGAAATTATTGCGGTAGCTCTTTATTTTGTAAAACTGCGTGGAAAAATTAAACTGAAATATATACAACTTCCTTCTCCACTTTCACCTCATAAGTTTTCAAAACAAAATCATCGCCCGACAAACACACACCCGTTTCTAATGAAAAGGTTTTTTTATGAAACGGACACGCGACTTTCGGCGTTTCATCGGTTGTGCCAATCATGCCGCGAGACAATGCCATTTGTTGACGGTGCGGACATTCGTTTTGTGTCGCGTACCATTTGCCGATTTTTTTAAAATTATAAATTGCTATTTGTTGACCGTTCACGAGAGCGCAAACTCCTCCATTTTCCGGCACGTCTTCGACGGTGCAAACGCGCTGCCATTTTGTTTGTATTGCTGATTGAGTCATTTCAAGAATTAAGAATTAAGAATTAAGAATTAAAAATTAATAATTATCAAGAATGAAAATTAAAAATTAAAAACCATTGTCGGTATTATTAATTTTTAATTTTTAATTCTTAATTAAATTACTTCCATTCCACAGCACGTTTTTGTTCGCGCATTTCATCAAATTTTATCGTGGGGTCTTTTTCGTTTGAATTAACGAAATGCGTAAATCTTTTTCTGATGTCCGGCGTTTCAATCGCTTGTTTCCATTCGCAAATATATGTTTTAACTTGCGCATCCATTTCCGCTTCGAGTTCTGGGGCAATACCGAGACTATCGTGCACGACAACTTCTCTTAAATATTCGATGCCGCCTTCCATTTTATTTAACCAAGGCGCGGTGCGTTGCAACGGTTCTGCCGTGCGAATGTAAAACATTAAAAAGCGGTCAATGTATTTCAAAACTGTCGCGCTGTCAATATCGGTTGCCAATAAAACAGCATGTTGCGGTTTAGATCCGCCGTTACCGCAGACGAATAAGTTCCAACCTTTTTCAGTCGCGATGATGCCGAAATCTTTTGATTGCGCTTCGGCACACTCACGCACACAACCTGAAACAGCAGATTTTAATTTATGGGGCGATCGCAAACCTTTGTAACGATTTTCAATTTCGATGGCAAATGTTACCGAATCGTGTAAGCCATAACGACACCAAGTAGAACCGACACAACTTTTAACAGTACGCAAAGATTTTCCGTAAGCATGACCCGATTCAAAACCGGCAGCAATGAGTTCTTCCCAAATTGCCGGTAAATCGCCAACGTGTGCGCCGAATAAATCTATGCGTTGTCCACCGGTTATTTTTGTATAGAGACTGTATTTTTGTGCCACTTGTCCAATGATGATGAGCTTTTCCGGTGTAATTTCTCCACCGGCAATGCGCGGCACAACGGAATACGTCCCACCTTTTTGTATATTCGCTAAAAACCGGTCGTTAGAATCTTGAATCGTCGCTTGTTTTTGAATTGGTTCATTCCACAGACTTGCGAGTATGGAAGCCACTGCGGGTTTACAAACTTCACAACCGGCACCTTTACCGAGTGTATCAATTATATCATCAAAAGTTTTGATTTTTTTAAATTTTACTAAACTCAAAAGTTCTTGGCGCGAATAGTCAAAGTGTTCGCATAGATTTGTTTTCACCATGCGCCCCATGCTTTTCATTGAGCCGGCAATTAAATCTTTCAACATCGGTACACAACCGCCACAACCTGTGCCGGCTTTGGTACATTTTTTTATTTCATCGAAAGTAAATAATTTATTGTCGGTGACTTGCGAACAAATGGCACCTTTTGTTACGGCTTCACAAGAACAAATTAAAGCCTCGTCGGACAAGTTCATCACACTTGCACCCCCTTCCGAACTCGCACCGCCACGACTACCGAGAATTAAATCTTCGGGATTCGGCGGTAGAATAATTTTATTAATCGCCGTTTGTTGCAACATACCATATTGCTGCGCATCGCCAATTAAAAGTCCGCCGAGCAAATGTTTACCGTCGGCAGAAATATTGACGCGTTTATAAATACCTTTCGATTGATCGCGGAAAACAATTGAGCGCACACCGTTTTGATCCGTACCGGCAACATACGGATTTCCTGCAAACGGATCGCCGAAACTTGCAACGTCCACGCCAATTAATTTTAATTTGGTGGACATATCGTAAGGGTTAAATTTTTTATCTCCGCCCATCAAATTTGTAGCGACGATATCCGCCATTTCGTAACCGGGTGCCACCAAACCGTAAATCATGCCATGTACCAAAGCACATTCACCGATTGCAAAAACGGACGGATCGTTCGTCATTAATTTTTCATCTGTGACAATGCCGCCGCGTACACCCACCGCTAAACCTGCCACGCGCGCCAATTCATCACGCGGTTTAATACCGGCAGAAATGACGAGCATATCCAAATCAATTTTCGTTTCGTCCGTGAAACGCAAGCCCGTAATTTTTCCGTTGCCTAATATTTTTTCAGTATTTTTTTGTAAATGCACTTTCAAACCCAAGTCTTCGAGTTTCGCTTGCAACACTTGTGAACCGCCAATATCAATTTGTCGCGGCATTAAGCGCGGTGCAAATTCGATGAGGCTGATTTCTTGAACACCTAAATCCATCAATGCTTTTCCGGCTTCTAAACCCAGCAAGCCACCGCCGAGAATTGCTCCACGTTTTGCTTTTTGAGCATAACCTTTCATCAAATCTAAATCTTCGATAGTACGATAAACAAAAACGCCGCGCTTTTCAACGCCTTCAATTTGCGGAACAAAAGCTGCTGAACCGGTTGCTAAAATTAAATAATCGTATTCTTGAATTAAATGGTGGTGAGAAGTGACTGTTTTATTTTTCAGATCAATATCAACAATTGGATCACTCAATATAAGGCGGATATCCCGTTCTGCATACCATTCAACCGGAGCCATCGTAAGGTCTTCAATTGTTTTACCGTCGAAATAACTGCTGAGGTGAACGCGATCATAAGCCGGACGCAGTTCTTCACCAAACACAGTAATATCAAAACCATTTGGACTTTTAGTAGAGAGTTTTTCGCAAAATTTATAGCCCACCATGCCATTGCCAACGACAACAATTTTTGGTTTTGCCATTTTAAAAAAATTTGAATTGTGAAATAAGAGTTTAGTCGGTTAGTCTTTTAGTCGGTTAGTCGGTTAGTCAAAAAATATAAGACTAACCGATTATCCGACTAAAAGGCTAACCAACTAACTTGCTGCAAAATTACAGGCAACACAGACTTAGTTTGAAAAAAAAGTTAAGTAAGGCTGTATAAAATTGGCATTAAGAATTTTATTTCTCTTTTGAATTGAAAGAGAAATTTTATTTCTATTAAATTGATTTGGCAAACAAATACTCACTGAATGTGCGAAATGAAAAAGTCGAAAAAGGCTTTTTTCAAGGTTAATTGAGTGTTCTACCGCAGATAGAGATTTGACAGTAATAAAATTGCGTTCTAATTTTGTAGCGTTGATTGGTTATTTAAGAAGAAA
>JAYTNA010000286.1:0-2045 GCA_043748865.1 Saprospiraceae bacterium | reverse complement strand
ATCATGTATGGTTCAGATTGGCCTGTTTGTCTCGTTGCAGGTACTTATGAAAAACAACTTGCTGTTATCGAAAACTATATTTTGAAATTTTCGGAGCCGGAACAGAAAAAAATTATGGGAGAGAATGCGGTGCGTTTTTATAATATTTGAACCAAGATTCATAAGATGTAAAGATTTTCAAAATAAAAAAAAGTAAATTGAATTAAATTTTCAATCAAGAAAATCAAATAAATCAAGAAAATCATGGTTTTTGACATTAACGAACTATGGATTTAAATTTAAAAAACAAAATCATCATCATCACAGGCGGTGCGCGTGGCATCGGTGCCGGTATTGCAGAATTATTAGCAAAAGAAGATGCTATACCTGTTATTATAGGAAAAGATATTTCGGATAATTTGGCAATAGTTGAAAAAATAAAAGCACAAAAAGGAAAAGCGTTTTCCGTTTATGCTGAATTAACGCAGCCCGATGATTGCAAGAACGCCATCGAACAAATCGTAAAAAAATTTGGTCGCATTGACGGTTTAGTGAACAATGCCGGTGTAAATGACGGTATCGGTTTAGAAACCGGCAGCTACGAAGGGTTTATTGCATCGTTGCACAAAAATTTGGTGCATTATTATCTCATCGCACATCATGCTTTGCCTTATTTGAAGATATCGAAAGGTGCAATAGTAAACATCACGTCTAAAACGGCAGAAACAGGACAAGGAAATACTTCTGCTTACGCGGCATCAAATGGCGGACGCAATGCTTTAACGCGCGAATGGGCAGTTGAACTTTTGAAATACGGTATTCGTGTCAATGCAGTTGTTGTTGCTGAATGTTTTACACCACTTTATGAATCGTGGATAAAAATGCTACCCAATCCCGAAGAAACTTTAGAAAAAATTAAATCAAAAATTCCGTTGGAAAACCGCATGACAACAACGGAAGAAATTGCGAATATGGTTGTATTTTTGCTCTCCGATAAATCAAGTCACACTACCGGACAACTTATTCATGTGGACGGCGGTTATGTGCATTTGGATAGAGCATTAATTAATGGTTAGTGGTTAATGGTTAATTGTTAATTTTCAGTAATTATTTAGCATTTTATAGTGTTTTAAAAATTTCTTTACAAAAGCGTGTAAAAATTTTAAAAATCTTTATAAACTAAATATTTACGTTTTTTACATCAACCATCAACCATTAACCATTAACCATTTAAAAAACCCATGCTACAAGAAAATATAGTCAGATACTACAAACGCGGCGCAACTTTTATTTATAATTTAAAACCTTCTGATGCGATTAATTTGCCGACGCGGCAAGTGATGTATATTTTAGAAAAAAAGTTCGGTGAAGGATTTTATAAAGCTATGACCGTCGGCGAAACTATAAATAGTCCTGTCGCACATTTTTCGGATGGTGCGTGGTTGAAGCAAACAAAAATGGTAGGCATTAATGTGCGCACAATTGATTCGTTTTGGAATGTGGTGAAATATGCTTTAACACTGCCCGAAACACAAAATTCTATTCATCTTTTGCCAATTTGGGAGCCTGGCGTTGTGGCGAGTTTGTATGGCATGAGTAGTTGGAATATTAATCCTGAATTTTTTTCTTATGATTTGCAGAGTGTAGTGCCTTCTCTTGATTCTGTTGAAAAGCAATTGAAAGCAGTTGTAAATATTTTACACCTCGTGGGAAAATCTGTCGGACTTGATGTAATTCCGCACACCGACCGTTTTTCAGAACAAGTTTTAGGTAATCCGAGTTGTTTTGAATGGTTAAGACGCAAAGACACCAAACTTTTATCACACGAAAATAATTTGCACCTCGAAGTACAAGTACGTATTTTTGATTATTTACGAGAACGCAATGCGCAAAATTTGCCCCCGACAAGCGAAATGTTTTTTTCAAAATATTTTTATGAGGAAGAACGTTTGCAAATTATGTTCGGCTATAAAAAAGATTACGAGGGCAGGAGAGAGCGGCGCGAAAAATTGATGGACTATTTACTGCAATTCTATTTTGAAACCGTACCGGCAACAATGGGTCCG
>JAYTNA010000285.1:0-3347 GCA_043748865.1 Saprospiraceae bacterium | reverse complement strand
ATTTAAATTTCGTCGAAACCGATGTCACGACCTTTTTTCTGTAATTTTTTTACGTACTCGTACAAACCTAATTTAGATACTGTGCGAAATGCTTTTGCTGTCGCTTTAATGACAACGAAATCATTTAATTCCGGTACAAAAACTTTTTTTGTCTGTAAATTCGGATAAAAACGGCGTTTCGTTTTCATATTCGAGTGTGATACCTTATTGCCTGTCAGAGGACGCACACCGGTTAATTCGCAAATATTTGACATGATAAACTAATTGAAAACTGTATCTAAAATTTTTTTTAAATGAGGTTCAAAGTTTTACTTTGAACCTCTCACTTTGTGATCTCGTATGGATTCGAACCATAAACCTTCTGATTCGTAGTCAGATGCTCTATCCAGTTGAGCTACGAAACCGTGCTACCTTACGATTGCGGGTGCAAAAGTAAATCTTTTTTTCAATAGAACAAATAGATAGTGTTATTTTTTTTCTTTTTTTTTAAAGAGGGTTTAGAAACTACTGTAAACATTTTTTGTACATTTTTATCGTATTGTACAATCCGTAATAAAGTGCATCGGAAATCAAAGCATGACCAATTGAAACTTCATCTAATTTCGGCAAATTACTTTTGTAAAAAGCTAAATTTTCTAAATTCAAATCGTGACCGGCGTTAATACCCAAATTGTGTTCGATGGCAGTTTGAACTGCTTTTGCATGTAATATTATTTGTTCGGAGCGGTGTGTAGTATATTTTTTTGCAAAATCGCCGGTGTAAAGTTCTATTCTATCGGCTCCGACGTAACCGGCACCGGCGACGGCACGTTCTTCGGCATTTACGAAAATAGAGACGCGAATACCGGCATTTTTTAAACGCGCAATATTTTTTTTCAGAAAAATACCGTGTCTGTTGGTGTCCCAACCGTGATCGGACGTGAGTTGTGAAGGATCGTCCGGAACTAATGTCGCTTGCGTCGGTTTGGTGTCTAAAACCAATTGCATCCAACGCTCGTCCGGATAGCCTTCGATGTTAAACTCGGTGGTGACGATTTCTTTCAGTGCATATACATCCGAAGTTTTTATATGTCTTTCGTCCGGTCGAGGATGAACCGTAATGCCTTCCGCACCGAATAATTCAATATCGCGCACGACTTGAATTAAATCCGGCAAGTTGCCGCCGCGTGTGTTGCGCAATGCAGCTATTTTATTCACGTTAACGCTAAGTTTTGTCAAGGTTTCGTTATTAATTATTGGTTATCGGTTATTAGTTATCGATTATTTGTTATCGCTTATTCGGGGTAATTAAATTTTAACCACAAAGAACAAGAAAGATTTTACAAAGTAACACAAAGTCTTTATAAATTATATCGTGGCAATAGGATTTCTTATTCGTTTTTTTTCTAAATTAAAACGAATAACGAATAACTGATAAAGAGTAACCAATAACAAAACAAAAAACAGGTGACAAACTTTATAGTTTATCACCTGTCACAAAATTCTATGAAACTAAACTTCAAAAATTACTTTTAATTCGCTAAAGATGATTGTTGAATTAAGAAAGATTCATCGTGTTGACTAATATCCAAACCTGCTGTTTCTGCACTTTCATCTACACGTAAAGGCGTGATGATGTCCGTTACTTTATAAATCAGCCAAGAACCGATGAAAGCAAAAGGCACAACGATTGCTAAAGCAAAACCATGTACACCTAATAATGTCCAACTACCTTTTATTAATCCTGTTCCGCCTTCCGTTGCAAATACTGCCGTCAAAATCATACCTGTAATACCGCCGATACCGTGACAAGGGAAAACGTCTAGCGTATCGTCAATAGTAGTTGAGTGGAACATAGACACCGCTAAGTTACTAATGATAGCTGCGGCGAAACCGATAAATAAACTCGGTCCGAAATCCACATAACCGCAAGCCGGTGTAATGGCAACCAACCCAACAACTGCACCGATACAAGCACCGAGTGCAGAAGGTTTTTTTCCGCGAGCCGCATCTAACATAATCCACGAAACCGCAGCTGTACCTGCCGCCAAGTTTGTATTGAAAAATGCTTTAATTGCAATACCGTTTGCTGCTAAAGCAGAACCTCCGTTGAAACCGAACCAACCGAACCAGAGTAAACCTGTGCCGAGAATTACGTAAGGAATATTAACCGGTAAGTTACCGGCACTTTTTCTGCGACCTAAAACCAATGCACCCGCTAAAGCTGCACAACCCGCAGAAATATGTACGACAGTACCGCCTGCGAAATCCAATGCACCTTTAACAGCTAATAAACCTTGCGGATGCCAAGCCATGTGTGCTAATGGGCAGTAAATAAGTAACAACCAAATATGAATGAAAACTAAATAACCCCAGAAACGAACGCGTTCAGCAAATGAACCGGTGATAAGTGCCGGCGTGATAATCGCAAATTTTAATTGAAAAGCTGCAAATAAAACTAAAGGTAAACCACTGCCAAGAGACGGATGCGGAGCTGTACCGACATTATTAAACATAAAAAAAGTACGCGGATCACCGATGAGACCCATACCACCTACATCATCGCCGAAAGCTAAACTGAAGCCTACAACATACCACAATATCGTGATAGAACCCAAAGCGATGAAACTTTGTACCATCGTTGAGATAATACTGCGACGCGACACCATTCCGCCGTAGAAAAATGCTAAGCCCGGTGTCATTAATAATACAAAACTTGTAGCTACGAGCATCCAAGCTATATTGCCAACCATCGTTGCGTCATAAGATTTACCATCCGGTAAAGTAGGATAGTTTGTACGCCAAAGTGCCGCAGCGATACTTATGATGGCTAATAAGGCAAATGCTATAAGAGCCATGCCTTTGTTTGATACAAGTGATTTCATGCTGAATTGTTTAACGTTGATAAAATTTTGATAATTGGATTTTAATTGAGCTGTATGTCTTAATATTTGATTGTTTAGTTTTGATAGTGTAAAAGTAAAACTATCTACCGAGTTCATATAGAGTTAACATCATCTAAACCATCTTCAAAATAAAGAATGGGTTTACTTTTATTTATAAAATTTGATGTGGGTTATTTATTTTTTATTAAAATAAAATTCCTAAATTAATTAAGTCGATTTTCCTTAGAAATTTTATCGTTTTCGACTTTGGTAAACAAATGATGACGATTTTTTTAATTTTATTGCCGAAAATCCCTACTCATTCGACGATAACCTTCTATTTTGATTGTTGAAGGACCCAAAAAGGTCTATTTAAAGCAGGACTGCGGAGAATGAGAAATAAAAAAGGACCTGAATTAAACGGAATTCAGGTCAAACATGAAAATTGAATAAAATAATACGGGTAACCGCAAGAGTTACCCC
>JAYTNA010000284.1:0-7651 GCA_043748865.1 Saprospiraceae bacterium | reverse complement strand
CCTTTCGCCATTTTATCAACGTCCAACAAAATTTCTTCTTTAGCAGTTAAACTGTCTTTTTTTCGGCAATATTTAAAATATTGATCACCGACTTCGGTTCGAGAATAATAGAAATAACCATTTTTAAAGACGGGTAAACTTTCGTCTTTTTCTTTTATGCGCGCTTTTATCTCGGTGAACAAATCCTCTTGAAGTTTTTTTGTGTTACTCATTGTTGCGTCTAAATACGCATTTTCGGCTTTCAAGTAGTCAACAACTTTTGTACTGTCAGGTCCTTTACCGAAATAATCATACATCCAGTAATAATTATCTAAAACTGCATCGCCATGTAATGTACGCAGGTGTTGTTTTTTTTCGGCAACAGGGGGTGTAGCCGTTTGAAATTGTGCTTTTGTAACTGGAGTACAAAAAATCATGCTTAATAAAAATAGTACAGTCCTCATTATTGAATATTTATAAAAATGGCAAATTTAAGTTGCAGGTGTATTGGGTATTAAAAAAAACTTATCTAGCATCTTAAATCAAAATTATAATAAACCGGTGATAAAAAAAAGCAAAAGCTCGAATACACCTGGCTAATTTTCTAATTTTGTTTTAACACTATTAAAATAAGCGGTAAAAATAAATGCTATCGCTCATGGTTTGGATTTAGCAAAAAAAAGACTGGGATTGTTTTAAAAACCGGTGAGCTCAAACTTTCGCGGTATTTTTTGAATTTTTTAGTGAGTTTAAGCCCGATTATTTTTTAAGTTGTTTCCAATCCCTGTCATACAAAATTTTCAATTTGCTTTTAAGATCAGTTGAAAATACTTCTCTTGGTTCCGTATCTTTATTCGGTTCAACTTCAAAAGTTGTTACTTCGTCTTTATCGTTAAAATGATTATCTTTATTGCTGTCTTTGCGTACTGTCATTATAATTTTATTTGACGATTTTATAAAACTCCAATTGTGTAAATCATAATTTGAGGGTGAAATTTGTCTAAAATTATTTCCGTCTCTATCGGAAATAAATAAATATTGTGGGTCATCGTCGTTCAATATTTTGTCTTTATTGTAATCTTCTGATGTGATTGTGTAAAAAATATAATCACATTTTGCCGCATTGCCTTTATCACTGTGACTACCATAAGTAATGTCATAATTACTGATGAGCATTTTTTTTTCACTCAACAACTTGTATTTGTTAGTTTTGCTATTAAGAAAAATGATATTCCAATAATTGTTTGGGGGACCGGAATAAGAAGAATAGTTTCTTTCTTCTCTTGATGAAGTTACACTCACAGAAAGCGGGAAAATTAAAATACCTGAACTATCAATTTCAGAAAATTTATTTGTTTGAATATTTAAATTATTCTTCGGGTCATTCAAAATGGCAACAGTGTCAACTTTTGTACTGTCTGCACTTGTTTGAATTGGATGTTCTTGCTTGTTTTGACCGCAAGAAATAAGAAATAAAAATGCGGATAGGAATGGAATAAGTCGAAACATAGTTTTTTTTAGATTGTTATGTTATAATTTTTGCTCCAAAATTATTAAAATAATGTTACGAGGAGAGCTTTTTAGTAGCCGAATATAAAAATAGCATCTATATTTAGATAATTTTTTTTTATAAAAAAAGATTCTAATCTTTTCACTACTGTATTAAACGTCGGACTACTACCACCCTTATTATTTTGTCTGATTTTTGGAATTATTAAAAACAAATAATTTGCGTTTTCGCAAATGTGGCATTTCCATACATCTAACATATCCATGTTATTGATAGTTGTTTTACCTCTTTCAACTTCCATAATTATACCATTTAAACTATTTAAAGGCTTATAATAATCGGGACGCAAGGAAGTTCTTTTATAGTTCTTGAATAACCCATTTTTTTCGGATTGAAAGCCCAATTCATGTGCCTTTTCAATTAAAATCTTTTGAATTTCCCCGCTTTTAGCATGCAATTTATGAGTTTCATCAATTTGCTTTTGTGTTTGGTCCTGATTTAAAAACTCTTCAAGTTCTGCTGCGATATTTGAAACAATTAAAAAATCCTCTGTTAACTCAACTTCATTTTTGCGCAAAATTTTAAATGAAATTTTCATATTTTTAGAGTAAATCGGATTTGCAATAAGCATTTTTTTAATTTTTATCTTGCAAATTTATACATTTTTCCCCTCTCGTCGCATCAATATAAAAATAAAAATAGGCGCACCGACAATCGCGGTGATGATACCGATTGGTAATTCGGCGGGCGGAATAATTATTCTGGCAACGATGTCAACAATTTCCATGAGTACGGCTCCGAGCAGTGCGGAGGCGGGAATTAAAAAATTATAATCGGATGAGCGTATCAAACGCAATAGATGTGGTACGATAAGACCGACAAAAGCAATAACACCGACCATTGCCGTAGCAACGGCTACCATGAGTGTGTTGATAATGATGAGTCGGAATGTGAGTTGTTTGGTGTTAATACCGAGATAATGCGCTTCGTCTTCACCGAGCATGAGTGCGTTAAGTGCTTTCGCATAACGCAAGGCAGCGATGAAACACACCGCAAAAAAAAATGCAACGATGCCGACACTGCGCCAGTCGGCAGTGGTGAACGTACCGAGATTCCAAAACGTGATGCTGCGTGCTTGCGGGTCTCGTGCCATGTAAGATAGAAAACCGGTGCCGGCATTGCACATCGCATTAATAGCGATACCGGCTAATAGTAGAATAAAAATATTTATTTTTCCGTAAGTGGAAGCGATTTTATAAACTGCCGTGGTTGCGGCAAACGCGCCGAGAAAAGCCATCACCGGCAATGCTAAAGGTCCGAGTGTTTCGGTGAATGAAAAAATAGTTTCTTTGCCGAAAACAAAAATAACTGCCGCACCTAAAGCTGCACCGGCAGATGTGCCGGCTAAACCGGGTTCAACGATTGGATTTCTAAATAATCCCTGCATCAAAGTTCCGGAAACGGAAAGTACTGCTCCGGTGAGTGCGCACAACAATACACGTGGCAAACGCAACAGCAAAAAAATATTTTTATCTAATTCGGAGCCGATAAAATGAGTTTTCAAACCCAATCCGCAAGCGATATAGTCAACGACTTGCGTCGGCGAAAAACGAATCGCGCCGATGCCCAGTGAGGCAAAAAAAACGAAAATTAAAATTGCTGCCAGCAAAAAATAGATTTGACGGAAAGAAAAAATTTTTAACATAAATATTAGGTAGGGGACGACTCTTGCGACTGTCCTACGCGACACCGCTGTCAATATGAATTACATGTGCTTTACCGCCGGCTTTTTCAATTGCTTCGGCAACGGATTCCGGATTTGTCGGTGCGTAAGCGAACATACAACCGCCGCCGCCCGAACCATTTATTTTTCCGCCCAAAGCACCTGCGTTCATCGCGGCAATAATCATACGGTTAATTTTTTCGGTTGAAATACGTTTAGCATCACGTAAATTATTTTGATGTCGGGTGAGTAAGTTGCCGAGTTGCGCATCATTAACCTTACCGCTTTCGAGCATTCTTTTTGCAGTGCGTAAAATTTTATGGTCAGAAATATTGCCCTTGACTAAAATTAATTCGTCGCGAGAAAGAATTTTTTTATAATCGTTGACCTCTTTTATGTGTGCATGCGTAATATCGAACAGCGGATTGATTTTTTTTATTTTTTCCATCGCCGCCAACATACCATATTTAACGTGCTTCAAAATTTTTTGTGTGTCTTTGGGTTCTTCCGAATCGCCGAGAACGAATGTGCCTAATTTCGGAAATAAATTTTCTACAGCAATTGTCGGTTGTGAAGTTAGATAAATACAATTGCCGAGCGCAATTGAAAACTGATCCATCATACCGCCGTATCCGCCAAATTCTAAAACTTCTGCTTTGTAAGCGATGTGAGCAACTTGAAATTGTGAAAAACTTTTAGGTATATTCGCAATTTTCGATAAAAATTGAATCCACGCTACCACCATTGCCGAAGAACTTGAAGTGCCGGAATTTATCGGTATCGTACTCGTCATCGTACATTCAAACCCTACTGAAAACGAAAGTTTTTCGTCACGTATTAAAACATTCAGTACGCTGCGCAAATAATCATGCGGTTTTTTATAGACATAATTTTTTTCTAAAGAAATTTTTTCTGTCGCATTAATATCAGGCATATTGATAACAATCAATTTGTCATTTCTATGTGAACCTTCTATGGTAATGCGTCGAGAAATACCGGCTGCGATGACCGGCAAACCTAAATAATCTTGATGTTCGCCGAACAAACAAATTCTGCCGGGAGCGGAGACTGAAACCATTTCTTGATGAGCAATGAGATTTGAACTTTGAGCAATGAGCTTTGAGCAGTGAAAATTGAAGAATTGAATGTTTGAAAATAAAACCCATTCACCAAAGCGTATTACTTTTAAAACGACTGCAAATATAGTTTTAAAATACGCTTCTAAACTATATTTTGTATTGAAAATTGAGGTTTATCTTATTGTTCCATATCGTTTTTGTGTTTCATTATGGCACCGGGACGACGCAAAGGTAATTTGTCGAATAACTTAAAAGATAAAGTTTTTTGTAATGCCGCATTCGGATTCAAGTTCAGCCACAAATTTACGCCGTAACTCACGGGTTCGTCTTTAACTTCTAAATTAAAGGCATCCGGATAGAGTAATGTTAATCGCCGTTTCACATTCGCTAATCCGATACCTCCACTGCGTTTATGTTCTTGTGTCGGATGTGTTTCCGTTTTTGAATTTTCGATAAACATATTTACTTCTTCATCTTGAATTAACATTTGGATATGCACAAAACCTTCGCCGAGGTGATTGCCGGCACCGTGTTTGAAAGCATTTTCTATAAAAGCCATAAATAGTAAGGGTGAAATTTGCAAATTACCGGGATCGCCTTCAACCGTGAAACGAATATCAGTATTTTTATGGCGCAATTTTTCTAAGAACAAATAATTTTCGATGTACATAATTTCTTTACTGAGCGGTACTTGTTTGACGTTGCACTCATAAAGCATATAGCGCATCATTTCCGAAAGCCGAATCACAATTTCGGGCGCGTCATCAGATTTTTTCAACGACATCGCATACAAACTATTCAAAGTATTAAATAAAAAATGCGGATTGATTTGCGATTTTAATAAATTAAGTTCCGATTGCATGGCACGCGTTTCGAGTTCGTGTTGTCGTCCGAGTTGTTTGCCCCAATCTGTCGTAATTTTTATGATAAAGGATATGCCGGCGATGAGAAAAGAGCCTAAATAAAAAACACTTAGTATCTTGGGATCATTTTGAATAATTTTAAGTTCGTTTTTATACATCGCTAAACGCAAAACAGTATAAAAAGTCGTGATAATAGCAGTTGCTATAAAAAGCAGCACTAAATACCTCCAAATTTTATTTTTAGCTAAAAAATTTGGAATGAGATAAGCTGTATTGATATAATAAACAATTACCCACGAAAAAATTATAACTAGTCGTAAAACCAATAAGTCAGAGAAACTTCTTTTATCTTTTGAAAAAGCCGTGTCAATAATTAGCAACAAACACAGTACCGTAAACCATACAGCAAAATTCATCGCCACACGTTTAGAAAAAACAATTTTGAGATATTTATTTACGATATCCATCATTCAGCAAAGAAAAAACAATTTCCACCGTCCGTCGTATTTTTTAGATTAAAATCTGAAAAAATACGACGGAAAGAATTAAGAATTATTATCGGTCAAAAGATTTGTTTAGGTTTAAATATTTTTATCATTAACTTTCATTAATTTTGTTTGATTTTAAACTCATGCTCCAATTAAAAAACATTTCCTACAACATCGGCAAAGCAAAAATACTTTCCGATATAAGTTTGAGCTTTGCCGACAACAAATTCAACGTCATTCTTGGTCCGAATGGCGCGGGAAAATCTACGCTGTTGAAATTAGCAACGGGCGTGATTACGCCAAGTTCGGGTTTTGTGAATATCGCCGGTGAAAATATTAATAAATTTTCGGCGCGACAACTTTCCACTCAACGCGCCGTGTTATCGCAACAAGTGGATATGACTTTTCCTTTAACTGTACGCGAAGTGGTTTTAATGGGGCGTTATCCGCATTTTAATAATGTGCCTTCACTACTCGATAAAAAAATAATTGAAAGTGCTTTGGAGCAGGTCAGCATAGCGCATAAATCGGAACAACTTTATACAACTTTGAGTGGAGGCGAAAAACAAAAAGTACAAATGGCACGTGTTTTGGCGCAAATTTGGCAAATGCCGGACATCAAAGAACAAAAATATCTTTTTTTAGACGAACCAACCACAAGTTTAGATATTCGTTACCAACTTCAAATTTTAGATTTAGCGCAAAGCTTATTGCAACAAAACATTACTGTCATCGCCATTCTGCATGATTTGAATTTATCTTTTCAATACGGAGAAAACTTTTTCTTTCTCCAAAACGGCAAACTCATCTACGAAACTGCCGATAAAAATGCCATTTCCGAAAAATTAATCGAAAACATTTATGAGGTGAAAGCAAAAAAATATTTTACCGAAGCACATCAACAATCTTCCTGGAAGTTCGAACTCTGAATAAACTCTATGTGCCTCTGTGGTTTTTTTTACCGCATAGGCACATAGTTCATTCATCGTTCATTATTCCTTACTTATCTTTGCGGACTTTGTTGTTACAATAATTTTTAATTATTGTTGATTCTATAATGCCATTAACCATTAACAATTATTAATGCAGCCACCGAAGTCACTCGAAGCCATACAAAAAGCACTTGCCGAAAATAAAATTTCTTGCGAACAATTGGTGAGTAACTATTTACAACAAATTGAAGCGACAAAACATTTGAACGCCTACGTCGAAGTTTTTGGAGATGAAGCAATAGAACGCGCCAAAAAATTAGATGCGCGTTATGCCAAAGAACCGGAGGCAGTAGGGAAATTATTCGGTGCAGTGGTGAGTATTAAAGATGTAATTTGTTATGAAGGACATCAAGTCACGGCTGCCGCAAAAATTCTTGAAGGTTTTCATAGTTTGTTTTCGGCAACTGCTGTTGAACGTTTGCTGGCTGAAGATGCAATAATAATAGGGCGCACAAACTGCGATCAATTTGCTATGGGTTCCGATAATACCAATTCAATTTACGGTCCGGTGCGCAATGCTGCCGACAGTTCGCGTGTTGCCGGCGGTTCGTCGGGTGGTGCGGCTGTTTCTGTGCAAACTAATTCTTGCCTTATTGCCTTGGGTTCCGATACCGGCGGTTCGGTGCGACAGCCCGCAGCGTTCTGTAATGTTTTCGGATTAAAACCGACTTACGGTCGCATTTCGCGTTACGGTTTGTTGGCTTATGGTTCAAGTTTCGATCAAATCGGTATTTTTGCGCACAATGTCGTCGATATTTCTTTGATGCTTGATATTATCGCCGGTGCCGATGAATTTGATGCGACTTCTTCAACACAAACTTGCGATACGTTTTCGAGATTTGAGCAATTGGCTTTGAGCAGGGAGCCAAATACAAATAGAAACTCACAGCTCATAGCTCATAGCTTACAGCCAAAATATAAAATTGCTTATCTGAAATCATCGATAGAAAGTGAAGCGATTGAGCCGGCAATTCGCGGAAAAATGCGAGAAACAATTTTAAATTTAGAAAATTCCGG
>JAYTNA010000283.1:0-4291 GCA_043748865.1 Saprospiraceae bacterium | reverse complement strand
AAGTTTTTGCCGTTTTCTGAGCTGCCAATTCTATTACGTTGCGCACATTCACTACCACATAACGACGATTGAGTAGAACGGTTAAAAAATTGTGCGGTTTTACCAATGAATCTTGTTCGGCAAAAGGCATCGCAACACGTCCGTTATTTTCTGCAAGTACCGGTACGATGTAAAAAGTGGCTAAAGAATAAAATACAGAAAATATAAAAACGCGCATTACAAAATACCAAGCACGCGACAAGCCGAATGTTTTTGAAAAAATAAAAGCGGGAATACACAGTAAATAAATAATACCCCCTATTTGCGTAACTATGGTGAGCACTAAGAAAATAATAAGTCTTGAAGCCCACACTATAATATTTTTTCCGGAAAGAATGTCGGTTATTCTCATTGATTGATAATTGACATTGGACAACGGACGACGGACAACAGACAACGGAAATAAATCTGTTGTCTGTCGTCCGCCGTCCATTGTTAAATTTTAAAATTCAAAAGTGCTTTTTTAATCGTATCATCAAATTTTTGCTCGAAGGTATCGTGAAATTTTACTTCAATTGGTAAGACAAAGATAGGTAATTGATTTTTTTCTACGTATGTTTTATGGAAATACAAACGCATCGCGTCTTTTTCAGTCGTAAGAATAATTTTTTTTCTGCCTTCGAGATTATTATACAAGCGTTGCAATTCGTTGAGGTCATCTATATTAAATAAGTGATGATCTTCAAACGTCAAAGCTGTTACCGATTTTACTTTTTGTGCGAGCGATTGAATGAGATAATCGTTGCGGGCAATACCCGAAATCAGTACGACATCGGTAAAACTATCTAATTCAAATTGCAAATGCGGTGCGAAAATAAAATACGGCACACCGTAAACATAATAACTGAAAAAAACACTTTGATACACTAAAGGTCGAATTTTTTGCAACCAAATTTTTTTATCTGTATCCGAAAAAGCTTCCGGGCATTTTGTGACGATAATTATTTCCGCACGTTTCGCACCGATACGTCGCTCACGCAATCGTCCGACGGGTAATAAATAATCGGAAAAATACGGACGCGCAAATTCGGTGAGCAAGATATTTAATGACGGTACAACGGCGTGGTGCTGAAAAGCATCGTCGAGAATAACAGCTTTGGTATTGGATGCGAGATAAAGTAGTTGCGGAATTGCATAAGCACGACGTTCACCCACTGCGACGGCTGTATTCGGAAATTTTTTTTTGAATTGCAACGGTTCATCACCGACATCCAAAGCGTTATGTTCCGGAGTAACAAAAATAAAACCTTCCGTTTTTCTTTTATAACCACGACTCAAAACCGCTACAGGAAAATACGGCGACAATAATCGGATAAGGTATTCTACATGAGGTGATTTACCCGTGCCACCTGTTGTTAAGTTACCAATGTTAATTACGGGCAAATCGAAACGCGAAGAGCGCAACAAACCGGTTCGGAAAAATAGCAACCGCGCTTCGGAAACTGCACCGTAAAGCCACGCGAAAGGAAGGAGGAGAAATTTTATCAAAAGGGAAAATTTGGAAATAAAACGCAAATATAAATATAAAACCGTCGTCAAGATTTAAAACCTCGACGACGGTTGTATATTTATAACAAAAAATAAATTACCCCCTTTGTTTCAACAACTGCAAATCCGGGGTAGAGTCATCTTCTAATTTTACGCCGGCTCTGTCTTTTCGGATGATGCGCGAAAAAATACCGACTTCTTGACTGAATAAAAAAGTAAAAAATAATTTTGTATAAGATTGATGCGACAGTAAATCGTCGTAAAATTCCGGTGCTACTTTTTTTAGTTTCGGCAAATTATTCCAAGGAATAGACGGCATATCGTGGTGTTCGTTGTGAAAACCGACATTCAGATTTAAAGTATTTAAACGACCGTAATAGCTGTATGTTTCTTGATCTTTATCCAAAACCAAAAAATGTTCTTGAATCCAACGCGCACCGAGCGGATGAAGACCGACAGAAAAAAAGAAACTGATAAACATATATGCGATCGCTTTCCAGCCAAAGAAATAAATAATGGCGGCATCAAAAGCGAATTGCACCACTATATTTAAAATCACCCAACGATCTATGACACGCGCTTCCGGACAACGAAAAGTACGAAACATCTGAAACAAAGGATAAAACAACAACCAAATCATTTTTCCGATAGAGTAATTATTTATCAAACGGGCTTCCCAAACCGATGGAATATCGGCATCTAAATCATGCACGCCTTGAAAAGCATGGTGCTTGATATGAAAATTTTTAAACGTAATCGCTGTCGGTACGATAGAAGGAAAATTGCCGACAATAGCGATGAGTGTGTTATTCCGCGGCGATTTAAAAACTAAGTTGTGAGCAGCTTCATGAATGCAAACAAATAGAGTGTGCGTCGGAAATGCACCGACAAACCATGCCAAACCAAAAATTAGCCACCAACTTTGATCGCGTAAGAGATAGGCGATTAAAATTTGAGCAACAACACAAGCAACCGTAATAACGGCTGTCATTGGATTTTTTTCGATTAATTTTCTAATTTCCGGATGCGACTTAATGATTTCGGCAGTGCGTGAACGATGCGGTTCCGGTCCTTCTTTAACTACAAAGTGCGTTTGATATGACATTAGATGATGATAATGAAATTTAAAAAGTTATTTTTTTTGATTTTGTGTTTAATTTTTCTAAAAAATTAAACCATACCATTTGAAGTATTAAAAAGTTGAAAATATTTCAAATATTATGCAAAATACGTAAAAAAATATCAATAATTAGCTATCTGCGAATTTTTTCTTTAAAAATTTGTAGTCAAAAAAAATTTAAAATAATTATGAACTACGAAAAACCTTTTTACCTTTGTTATAAATAATGAGTGAAAAAACTATGATTGTTGTGTAAAATTCATTTCGCGCTTCTCCCGTAAGCATTACACGAATGCCTTAATAAATCACAAAGCAAGTTGAAACTAGGAACGCGAAACAAATAAATTACCAAACTATACTTATTCTTTTGCCGTGATACCGCCTATCTTTTTCATTAAATATTACCCATATTCGCTTTAAAAGATAGGCGGTCTGCCGGAAAAATAATTAAGCCTACTTCGGCATTTTATTTATTTCGCGTTCCTAAGCATTTTAAAATTTTAAATTATTTTGTATGAATCTTAAACTACAAGGTTTGCGACCCGTATTGGTGGCAATGCTCGTTTTTGTGTCCGTATTTTTATTCGGACAAAACAAAATTTCTTTTACCGCCAAAGGCGTTGTAAAAGATGAAAAAGGTGAATCCGTTCCGGGTGCTACCGTCCAAATAAAAAATACCCGTTACGCAACTGCTACCGATATAGACGGTGCTTACACGTTAGTTGGTATTCTGGACGAAGGTAATTACGATTTTATTACAAGTTTTGTTGGTTATGCCGCAAAATCGCAATCTATTACGGTGAATGGTGCGAACTCAAACATCACTCAAAATTTCGATTTAGCGTCGGATATTTTGAATCTTGATGAAGTTTTGGTGACTGGTGCTTCACCTACTTCCACGCGCAAACAACTCGGAAATTCTATCGGTGTCGTAAAAGCAGACGATATTAAAGATGCCGGAACATCGAACACACTCGGCGCACTTTCGGGTAAATTGATGGGTGCGCAAATTACACAAAACTCCGGCGACCCTGCCGGCGGTTTCAGTATTCGTTTGCGCGGTGCAGGGTCTATTAACTCAGGCAGTGATCCGCTTTACATTATTGATGGCGTAATTGTTGACAATTCGTCTCAAAACGTAATTAATCTTTCTGCCGACACGCAAGATGCAAAAATTCAAGTCGGACAAAATCGTTTGGTGGATTTGAATCCGAATGATGTTGATCATATCGAAACTTTGAACGGTGCTGCTGCTGCTGCTATTTACGGCTCGCGTGCCGGAAACGGTGTCGTACAAATTTTTACCAAACGCGGTAAATCGGGTGCGACGCAAATTAATTTTTCTACCGGAGTGATGGTTAGTGAATTGCGAAAAGAAATTCCGATGACAACCGTCGGGCAACGTTTCGGTGTTGTAGGCGATCCGGTCAACTACAACAGCACACAAGATCGTTTAACAACGATTCGTTCTTTGGGTCTTTCTGCTGCCGGTTTAACGGCTGCGGGAAAAAGTTTTACGACTGTTGCCGGAGCGAGCGGTTCTTTTATACTTGTCAATGATAAATATCCTGTACAACGTTATGATTATTGGAAAAATATTTTCGGCACTGCAACAGGTACAGACAACTCGCTCTCTTTCAGTGG
>JAYTNA010000282.1:0-1601 GCA_043748865.1 Saprospiraceae bacterium | reverse complement strand
TTTGCTATCGGAAATATAGAAGCAATAAAGCTGAGTAAAATATGTTTTACCATATAAGTTAAGGTGACTGCAGCCAGACAAAAACTGAAAAGCGTTAATTGTCCGAAAGGAAATTTTATCCCTCGTTGCAGCAACACTAAAAAAATGAATCCGGCTAAATTTATCCAAAATAAAAAATATAAAGCATAATAAGCAAAACTTCCGCCGGGTTTGCCGGTGCTGTCTCTGAATATTTGGCGCAAGGTTGTATCGCTCAATAAGGCATTATAACAATTACTCACCACGGAGCGACTAAAAGGAATGACAAAAGCCGTTAAGAGTAACGTGATAAAGAACAACCAAAAAAGAAAATTTTTACTGTAAATTTGACGGTTCAGTAAACTCGGAGAGCCGATTTCAGTTTCTTGTTTTTTTTCTATCGGGTGCGCATCTTTAATTACATCCGGAGAACCGGTTGTACCTCTTAATATATCAAAAGGATTATCCGATTTATCTAAAATCAGGGCACTCGAAATAAATTGTTTATTGAATGTATCAAGTCTAGCACCGGCAATTTTATTTAAACTATCTATTTTTTTTAAAGAATCTTGAAACAAGAGTGCTAATCGTATTGAATCGGAAACAATTTTTTTGCGACGCGGACGTGGTACAGGGGTTTGCGGCAATATAACAGGTGGTACTGTCAGTTCGGAATTAATATTCGCGGGAGATGCTGTACTCGAATTGGTAAGAGGTGTTTGTGCGGGAACGGATGTAGGTATCGGTGCAGCACCTGCAGTTGGTTTTACAGACTCTACTTTTCGCGTAGAGTCTTGCGCTAAAATAACTTCGTTACTTCCGAACAAACAAAAAGTAACTAAAGCAACAACTAATATTTTAAAATAGTGTTTATACAATTTCGAGTGACTTTTAAAAATGGTAACTTACCAAAATGATTTGATTTTAAACCGGCGGACAAAGGTATAAATAATTTGAAATATTTTTTGCCCTCTCAATGAAATAACCACGAGAAAAAAATGAACCGGGCATATTTAATTAGATGCAACAAAAAAAATTCAACGTAACGATTTTGTGATAAATTAGTCTGTATTTTTGTTGGCAGTTTTAATTACTGTTTGAACAAAAAGGATTCTATGATATTTAAAATATTATTTTCAGGGTTTACTGCTTTTATCCTCCTTATAAATTCTTGTAATGAGGATAAAAAAGCCAATACTATTACTATTGATACAAATCTAAAAAAGAATACAATGAATTTAAAAGATGCTAAAGATTCTTTGAAAGCCGGTCATGAATTAGCAACGCTCGGCGGCGGATGTTTTTGGTGTACAGAAGCCGTGTTTGATGATTTGCGTGGCGTGGATTATGCGATTTCAGGTTATGCCGGCGGTGCGAAAGAAAATCCGACGTACCGCGAAGTGTGTTATGGCAATACCGGTCATGCTGAAGTGGTACAAATTGCTTTCGACCCCAAAGAAATAAGCTACGAAGATTTATTGCGCGTATTTTTTCATGTTCACGATCCGACAACGCTCAATAAACAAGGAAATGATGTGGGCACACAATATCGTTCGGTCATTTATTATCATGATGAAGCACAA
>JAYTNA010000281.1:0-2660 GCA_043748865.1 Saprospiraceae bacterium | reverse complement strand
CAGTGTACGTCGTCCGGTTTTGGCAATAGTAATGAACTTACTCATACTGGTATTCGGTATTATTGGCTTTAATTCATTGGGTATTCGCGAATATCCGAGTATTGATCCGCCGGTGATTACGGTGCGCACAAATTATTCCGGTGCGAATGCGGATATCATCGAATCGCAAATAACAGAGCCAATTGAAAAATCTTTGACGGCTATTGCCGGTATAAAATCTATCAGTTCGGCAAGTAACCAAGGTTCGTCTGTGATTACGGTAGAGTTTGAAGTTGGCTCTGATCTCGAAGCCTCAGCGAATGATGTGCGCGATAAAACGAGTCAGGCAGTTCGAAGTTTGCCGCTTGATATTGACGGACCGCCGACTGTACAAAAAGCTGATGCGAACAGCGATCCGGTACTTTCGATGACCGTCATGAGTGATACAAAAAATATTTTAGAGCTTTCCGATTTTGCGGAAAATGTTTTAGCTGAACGCATTCAAACCATTCCGGAAGTTTCCGGTGTACAAATTTGGGGACAAAAACGTTTTGCCATGCGTTTGTGGCTCGACCCGCAAAAATTAGCAGCACTTAGACTTACGCCACTCGATGTTAAACAAGCATTAGATAAAGAAAATGTAGAGTTACCTTCCGGAAAAATTTCAGGTAATAATTCGGAATTAGTTGTGAAAACAGTCGGGCGATTAAAAACAGTATCGGATTTCAACGAACTTATCATTAAACAAAACGAATTTGGTACAATTAAATTGAAAGACATTGGCAGAGCGACGCTCGGTCCTGAAAATGAAGAAACGCTATTGCGTACAAACGGTATACCGATGGTGGCAATTGCAGTGACACCTCAGCCGGGTGCAAATTACATTCACATTGCCGATGCTTATTACAAAAAAATGGAGCAGTTGAAGGGCGAAATTCCGAGTGATATAAAACTCACAATGGCTTTAGATAATACGGTTTTTGTGCGACGCGCTATTTCTGAAGTAAAAGAAACTATTTTTATTGCTTTGGGATTGGTGGTGATTATTATCTTTTTGTTTTTCAGAGATTGGACAATTGCTATTCGTCCGTTGATAGATATTCCGGTGTCACTTATCGGTTCGTTTTTTATTATGTACATTATGGGTTATTCCATAAACGTTTTGAGTTTATTGGCAATCGTTTTAGCAACCGGTTTAGTTGTTGATGACGGTATCGTGGTGACAGAAAATATTTATAAAAAAGTGGAAGGCGGTATGAAACCGATTCCGGCGGCAATACTCGGTTCTCAAGAAATATTTTTTGCGGTAGTTTCTACCTCTATTACGCTTGCCGCCGTTTTCTTGCCCGTTATTTTCATGAAAGGATTTGTCGGACGTTTGTTTCAAGAGTTTGGTGTAGTTCTAGCCGGGTCGGTACTTATTTCTGCATTTGTTTCATTGACTTTAACGCCGATGTTGAATGCGTATTTGATTCGTAAAACAGATAAAAAAACTTGGTTTTATACCGTTACTGAACCGTTTTTTCAATCATTGGAAAGTGGTTATAGAAGTCAACTCCAATCTTTTACTCAATATAAATGGGTAGCTATACCGATTTTTATTTTGATGGGCGTGGCAACTTGGTATTTTTACGGACAACTACCCTCCGAATTAGCACCCACTGAAGACAGAGGTTGGATGCGTATGGTAATTACGGCACCGGAAGGTTCCACGTTTGAATTTACGGAAAAATATATTTCCAAACTCAATACTTTTATTAACGACAGTGTACCTGAAAGTCGTATGGCTTTATCAGTTGCTGCTCCGAATTTTTCCGGTTCGGGCAGTGCAAACACCGGTTTTGTGCGTTTGATGCTCAAAGATTTTGATCAACGCAAACGTTCTCAACAAGAAATCGCAAATTATATTACTGCTCGCACACGACCAATGAACGAGGCGCGTTCTTTTATCATTCAGCAACAGACGATTCAAACGGGTGGCTTCGGTGGCTTACCTGTTCAATTCGTAATTCAAGCACCGAATTTTGAAAAACTCACAGATAAATTACCGAAGTTTATGGATGAAGTTGCTAAAAGTCCGATGTTTTCAAATTACGATGTCAATCTGAAATTTAATAAACCCGAACTATATGTCACCATCAATCGTGATAAAGCAAGAGCTTTAGACATTAATGTAGCGGATGTAGCACAGACACTTCAACTCTGTTACAGTAATTTACGCTATGGTTATTTCACCATGAACGGTAAACAATATCAAATCATCGGACAAGTTGATAGACAAAACCGCGATAAACCTTTGGATTTAAAATCACTTTTTGTACGCAATAAAGCCGGCGATTTAGTGCAACTCGATAATATTGTCAACGTGGAAGAACGTTCCGAACCGCCGTCTTTGTATCACTACAATCGCTATCGCTCTGCCACAGTTTCGGCAGCTTTGGCTCCAAATAGAACGATTGGTGACGGTATTAATGAAATGAAACGCATACAAGCAAAAGTACTTGACCCGACTTTCGCTACCGATTTAACCGGTGCTTCGCGTGATTATGCTGAAAGTTCGAGCAATACGAGTTTTGCTTTTTTGTTTGCTTTGGTTTTAGTCTTTTTAATTCTCGCCGCTCAATTCGAAAGTTTTATTGACCCGCTCATCATCATGCTTACCGTACCGATGGCTTTAGCAG
>JAYTNA010000280.1:0-14266 GCA_043748865.1 Saprospiraceae bacterium | reverse complement strand
CATGCGCGATATTTTTTTGTACTTTTGCGAAATTTTTTGAAAGTTGAAAATAAACTATGGCAGTAATTTTCAACTTTTAATTTTCAACTTTCAACTTTCAACTTTTAATTGAATCTTCTCCAACATATACAAAAAGGCGTTTCGGAAGCTGTAGAAAAACTTTATAGCCACAATATCGCCCCCGAAAATATTATTTGCAGTACCACGCGCAAAGAATTTACCGGCGATTATACGGTAACGGTTTTTAATATTGCCAAACTTGCCGGAAAAGCACCGCAAATTGTCGGCAACGAACTCGGTGAATACATTGTGAAGCACGTAAAAAATATCAATGCTTTCAATGTCATTCAAGGATTTTTAAATTTATCCGTTGCCGATGCGTTTTGGACAAACTTCGTCAGCTCTGAGCAATTAGCTTTGAGCCATGAGCCAAATACTCAAAAGCTCAAAGCTCAAAGCTCAAAGCTCAAAGTTGATAAGGTAATGATCGAATATTCCTCTCCGAATACAAATAAACCTCTACATTTAGGTCATGCGCGAAATATACTTTTGGGTTGGTCGTGTTCGCGGATATTAGAACAAGCGGGTTATGAGGTTGTGCGCACAAAAGTTGTGAACGATAGAGGTATTGCGATTTGTAAAAGTATGTTGTCATGGCAATTATTCGGTAATAATTCTACACCGGAATCAACGGGTATCAAAGGCGATTTGTTTGTCGGAAATTATTATGTCAACTTTGAAAAATCTTTTCAAGAAGAATATAAAATCTGGCAACAAACACCGGAAGCGCAAAAATTATTTACGGTAAGAAAAAAACCGGAAACAACGGACGAAAAAACTTTTTTTAAAGAGTATAAAAACGATTATTTTAATTCAGCTTCCACTCTCGGAAAACAAGCACGGGATATGTTGGTGCGTTGGGAAGCAGGAGACAAAGCAACGCGCGATTTGTGGCAAACCATGAACAGTTGGGTATATGCGGGTTTTAACGAGACGTACAAAAAACTCGGCGTGCGTTTCGATAAAATTTATTACGAATCCGATCAGTATGAACTTGGTAAAGAAATTATTGAAGCCAATATAGCTACCGGCATTTTTTACAGAAAACCCGATTCGTCTGTTTGGATAGATTTAACGGATGTGAAACTTGATCATAAATTGGTTTTGCGCTCAGACGGCACTTCTGTTTATATCACACAAGATATTTCGATGGCGGCTTTGCGCGATTCGGAATTTCACGCGCAAAAAGTCGTTTACGTAGTAGGAGAGGAGCAAAATTATCATTTTCAAGTATTGTTTGAAATTTTGAAAAAACTCAAAGCACCTTATGCCGCCGGTTTACACCATTTGAGTTATGCTTTCGTAGAATTGCCGGAAGGAAAAATGAAAAGTCGTGAAGGTACAGTCGTTGATGCCGATGATTTAATAGATGAAGTTATTGCAGAAGCACATCGCGAAACTTTGGAACGCGGTACTTTGCAAGGTATTCCGGAAGCCGAAAAAAATGAAATTATTCGACGCATTGGTCTCGGTGCTTTAAAATATCAAATTATTAAAGTCAATCCGAAAAAGAAAATTGTTTTCGATCCCAAAGAATCAGTTGATTTTGAAGGAAATACAGGACCCTACATTCAATATGCTTTTGTACGTGCGAGTGGCGTTGTGAAGGAAGCGGAAAGACAAAATATAGATTTTGGGACAACGGACAACGGACAACGGACAACAGACGACAAAAAAAATATATCATCGTCCGTCGTCCATCGTCCGTTGTCTGTTGTCCAATTAAAAAACGAAGAACGCGACTTAATACAATTGCTATACGGCTTTGACAAAACAGTCGAAGAAGCTGCAGCCAATTATGATCCGTCTGTCATTGCGAATTATTGTTACGACTTAGCAAAATCTTTTAACCGCTTCTGGCACGAATGTAAAATTTTAAAGGAAGAACAAACTAATCTGCAACGTCTGCGTTTACAAATATCAAACTTAACCGCACATACTTTGCAAACGGGTATGAATTTATTGGGCATTGAAATGCCGGCACGTATGTAATTTTGGATTTTGGATTTACTATTTTAGATTTATGCCAACAAATCGCGCATCAATACTAAAATCGTAAATCCAAAATCCAAAATCCAAAATCCAAAATCTAAAAATCTATGTTAAATTTTATAGAAGAAATCATAACGCACGACCTTGAAACCGGGAAACACAAAACGATTATCACCCGTTTTCCGCCGGAACCGAACGGTTATTTGCATATTGGTCATGCAAAATCTATTTGCTTAAATTTCGGTTTGGGTATCGAATTTATGGGAAAAACCAATTTGCGTTTCGACGATACGAACCCGACAAAAGAAGATATTGAATATGTTGATTCCATTAAAGAAGACGTAAAATGGTTGGGCTTTGAGTGGGCGGAAGAACGTTATGCGTCCGATTATTTTCAAGAAATTTATGATCTGACCGTTAAACTAATAAAAAAAGGTTTGGCTTATGTTGACCCGTCAACAGCGGAAGAAATTGCGGCGTCAAAAGGAACACCGACTCAAGCCGGCACTGATTCGCCGTACAGAACGCGCAGTGTTGAAGAAAATTTGCGTTTGTTTTTAGAAATGAAAGATGGCAAACACGCGGAAGGTTCGATGACATTGCGTGCTAAAATAGATATGGCTTCGCCGAATATGCAAATGCGCGACCCGTTGTTGTATCGCATAAAATTCGCAACACACCACCAAACAGGAGATAAGTGGTGCATTTATCCGATGTATGATTACGCACATCCAATTTCCGATGCGATTGAAAACATCACGCATTCACTTTGTACGCTTGAGTTTGAAGTGCATCGTCCTTTATATGAATGGACAATTGCCAATTTAGATTTATTCCCGTCTCGACAAATAGAATTTGCGCGTTTGAATTTGACTTATACGGTCATGTCGAAACGCAAACTGTTACAACTTGTACAAAATAAATTGGTCGAAGGTTGGGATGATCCGCGTATGCCGACAATTTCCGGATTGCGTCGCAGAGGTTACACGCCGTCGGCTTTGCGCGAATTTGCAACACGCATCGGCATTGCCAAACGCGAAAATTTAATTGATGTCGAGTTATTGGAATTTTGTTTGCGCGAAGATTTGAACAAAACTTCACAACGTTTAATGGCGGTATTGAATCCGTTGAAAGTAATTATTGAAAATTATCCAGAGAAAGAATTAAGGAAAGCACGTATTGAAAATAACCCTGAAAACGAAAGTAAAACATATAGATGGGTTCGTTTTTTGCGCGAAATTTATATCGAGCAAGAAGATTTTATGGAAAATCCTGTGAAGGGTTTTCACCGGTTAGTTCCAGGCGGATATGTGCGTTTGAAAAGCGCGTATATTATTCAACATAAAGAAACGATATACAATGCGGACGGTACGATAAAAGAAATTCGTTGCAATTATATTAAAGAAAGTCGCAGTGGAAATGATAAATCCGGATTGAAGGTAAAAGGTTTGAGTCATTGGGTAAGTGTTGAACTTGCAATTGAAGCACAATGTAATTTATACGATAAACTTTTCACGGAAAAAGAACCCGATTCGGTGAAAGATAAATCATTTACCGAATTATTAAATCCGGATTCGCTCAAAATTTTGCCAAAAATTTTTATTGAAGCATCTATCAAAACAAAAAAATTGAAACCAGGAACAACGTTTCAATTTTTACGTCACGGTTATTTTTGTGTAGATAAAAATTCGACAAACGAACATACTGTTTTTAATAGAACTGTTACTTTGAAGGATTTGTGGAAACCGAGTGTTAGTTAATTGGTCAAAAAAATGCACAAAAAAAATAATTTTTTTTTGTGCATTTTTTTTGAATTCACTGTTTAATATTTAATTTTTTATTAAGAAATTCTTTAAAATCTTGCCTTATTATTTTTCTTGAATCAGCTTCCTTTGATTCGGGTTCAAAATTTTTTAAAACTTCTTCAAAAACATGGACATATTCGTCCAATGATTGAAATTTAATACGAACGGACAAATACAGAATATAGAAAACTTTTTGAGGCATTGGTTTATATCTTTTTTCTTTTTTAAGCTCGTTGTATTTTTTTATCACATCAAGATAAAGTAAAATAAAATTAGGACTATGTTCTATTTGAAATTTTTCCGAAAGAAAGATGTCATCATATAATTCTCCAAAAATATCTTTTTTCTTATTTGCTGCATTTTCAGGTGATCCTTGAATTGAATATAAAATTTGTCCGAATTTTTCCATTGTAATTTTCCATTTAGATTCATCGTTTATTCCAGTATCACCTGTTTTTCTATCGTAGAAGATTTCATGATCTTTTAAAAATTGTTCTATTTGAATTTGTTCAGGACTAAGCGATTTCAGATCTGTATTAGAAATTGCATTTTGGCTATTTGTGTATTCAGCTATTTTATTTATTAGCATTTTGTCTGAAGTTGTTTCAAAAATTCTAATCAAAATCTCACTATCTGATAAATTTTTAGTGATCTGATCTTTATTTTCACTATTATAAATATGTATTGTTCTTAAAGTTTGACCTCCATTTACCACTTGGAAATTATTAATAGACAATTTTACTTTTCTTCCTGCATTAACTTGCTCCGCATCAATTTTTTCTGCGGTAATGGTTAAGCCATTATTGAACATAAAAAATTTAGTTGGGTTTTCTTCGATAGTTCTTTTTATGTTTTTGTTGTACTTAGATTTGTCAAGAAACCCTCTAACATTGTCAAATAAAACTGAAAGATCTAAATTTGTCTCAGATAGGGGACTTATATTTTCAATATTATACTTTTCTCGTAAATTCTTATCATTACAAGTAATTCTTATCAGATCACTTAGCATCAGCCTAATTATAAAAGACTTGGAAGAAGATAATGAACTTTCAGAAAAAGACATAATTGATTGGCTGTCAAGCATTAATATTGCACTGATTGGCATTGGTCCTATTGACATTGTATCTTTTATATCATCCAAGCCAAAAGGAATAACTTCTAGATCGTACTCTTTCTGAAAATTTCGTAAATGAATATCCATTTTATCCATTACTTGCGCTTCATTTGACACAACATATAACTTCATTTTCCAAATTGTTTTTTTTTGTAAGCATTCATAAATCTGATCTGCAAAGTCTTCTGTTTTGCTTTTTTCCTTTTTATCATTTTTGTGTTTAATTGCATTTGTAAATTTTGAAGATATCGATAAAGCATTTATAGCTTGTGTTTGGTCTGGTTTGAATTTACCTCTGAATTTAAAATTAAAAAGTCTTATACAGTTTTCCTCTTCATCAATATCTATTGCATCGATTCCGTAATCATCTGATGTATCGCCATAAAATCTACTATTAAAATTAGTATCATTAATGGCATCTGGAATTTCGGATATGTCTATTTTACAAATATGCTCGATTATAAAAAAATAAAAACCAAAACGAGTTTTATCTTCGTCAGATAATTTAGGAACATTGGTTAAAGATTTTGAAAAAAAATCAAAATATCTATCACACTTTAAGTTAAGTAATTTGAAGTCGTTGATATTTGCCATGATGCAATATTTATTTAATGAAAAATTATTAATTCACAAATGTAAAAATAAATAAATTAATGCTGTATATAATTTAAAAAATTTATACTATATAAATTTAGATTTTAAAACTAAGCTCAAAAATGGAATTAAAAATCAAAATTTACTTGATAATTTGTAAAGTATAATTTAACTTCGCATTAAAATATACATGAGAAACTAAAAAGTTTACAAAATGGGAAGTAAACAAGAGGAATTAGAAAAACTCAAACGACAGCTTGAAAGATTGCAGCGCAATTTTTTAAAAATGGTGAGTGATTCTGAAGAAGCAGACAAAATGTTAGATTGGATTAATGAAATACGAAAAAGGATTGAAGATTTAGAAAAATAAAATTAATCTCGTAACAATTTCAATGGCAACATCAATAGCAACATTAACTACAGTCAAAGATTACTGTACACTACGCGGCGTATCGCGTCAATTTGTTTACGAATATATTCGGAAAGGCAAATTTCAAATGCTTGAACTGCCAACTTATGTAGAATTTGGTGGAGAAAAAGTAGAAGTCGGCAAACAAAAATTTCTGCAAGTACCGCCTCAATATGCAGCAGATAAAAAAACATATTGGTCGGGCGATGTGAACGATGACGATTATGCTATTAATATGGCTGCTGATGCCACAGAAGATATAGAAATTCGTCACCGGTTAACACATTTTCTAAGTTTGCAAGACAGTAACGCATCCGATAAATACAAAAAATATTTATTGGAAATCGAATTTCCAATCGGACACAGTAAACGTCCTGCACTTGATACGGCTTTTAAAAAATGTATTGATTTGATGACTGCGGAGTTAGCAGATTTAGAACAAAATGTCGGTCGGTTAGGAAAAAATTAAATTGAAATAATTACAACTTACGAATTATTTTCCCAATCGTAAATCGTAATTAAATTGTAGAATGAAAAACAACCTACTCGGCTTGACATTCGCCATGTTATGGGCGACTGCATCTGTTGCCACAAAAATCGGATTAAAAACAGGACAACCGCTCGTCATTTCCGATGTGCGATTTCTTACTGCCGGTTCATTGATGCTGATGTGGGTGTATCTCATAAAAAAGTATCGGTTGCCGAAAGGGGAGGAGTGGAAACAACTCATGATTTACGGTGCATTAAATGTCGCCATCTATTTGGGAGTATTTGTTTTTGCCGTCCAAAGAGTTTCTGCCGGCATTGCAACATTATCTATTGCCACTAATCCGCTCATTATTTCAATTTTATCCGCCGTTTGGTTGAAAAGAAAAATCACCTCCAATGTTTGGTTCGGATTGATTTTAGGTTTGTCCGGCGTTTTGGTCGCCGTTTATCCTTTACTGCAAAAAAGTTACGCTACACCACTCGGTTTAGTACTTTTGTTTAGCAGTATGTTTTCTTATTCCGTCGGCACCGTTTATTTTTCGAGTGTTGAGTGGAAATTACCCGTCACCACAATCAACGGTTGGCAAATTTTTTTTGGCGGACTTTTACTTTTACCCGCCACGTTTTTCTTTTCCGATTTTCAAAAACAACATTGGGATTTTAATTTTTGGAGTTCAACGCTGTGGTTAGTTTTTGTAGTCTCCATCGTCGCCGTTCAACTTTGGTTGTATCTTCTAAAAATAGAACCCATTAAAACCGCCTTGTGGTTATATCTCTGTCCCATCTTCGGTTTCATTTACGCTTATTTTATTTTGAACGAACCGGTTTCGATTTACACATTTATCGGTACTGTTTTAGTTTTAGTCGGATTGCGGATTGGTCAGCGGAGATGAAAAAATTTGGACTTACTGATTATGGACTTACCGACTATTGAAATTTATATTCATCATTAGTAAGTCCATAATCAGTAAGTCCAAAATATTAACTACAAATCCACAATTTTTTCCTCAATTGCTTTTCTGACGGCTTTTGCACGGCTGTGTACTTCCAATTTGGCGTAAACTGCTTTGATGTGTGAGTTAACTGTGTTTTCTGTTGTACCCATTTCTGCGGCAATTTCGGCAGTGGATTTACTTTCTACTATTTTTTGAAGTACAGTCGTTTGAGTTTTCGTTAATTTATAAGGCGAATCTTTTTCTGCCTCTTGAGCTAAATAGGTTAACATATCTTGAAAACGTTTTTTGGCAATTTGAATTTTTTCTACGATAGAAACATCGGAAAAGAGTTGCAGTATTTTTTTAGCAACGGCAGGTGTCAGATAAGCACCGCCCTCGAAAATAGTACGCAAAGATTTCCGCATAGCTTCGTGCGGAATTTGAGCCGTTGAAAAATCGGATTTGAGCATATAGCCGTCGGCACGCAAACAAATGGCGTTAAAAATTTTATCGTTAGTATCAAACATCGTGAGCATCAGCACTTTAATTGCCGGATCGTGCAACTTGATGTAATGTAGTGCCGTTAAACCGTCATCTTCTCCAAGCATTTGAATATCCATTAAAACGGCGTCGGGTTTGTAGGTTTCTAAATTTTTTTCAATATTTTGGGCATTCGAAAAAGTAGCCTCTAAACTAAATTCGTTTTTAATGGGTATAAAAACATTGATGAGTTGGTGTCTCAACGCGGCATCATCTTCGAAGGCAATAATGGTTTTCATTTTTTAATTTTAATTTTGCACTTATAGACAACGGACGACGGACAACAGACAACGGACAGTTTAAAATTTTCTATTGTCCGTTGTCTGTTGTCCATTGTCCGTTTTGAATCATCATCTATTGTCTTTTAAAAACAGATTTCATTCTCTCAAAAAAACTTTCATCATAAATCGGAAAAATTAATTGCACACATGTGCCTTCACCCGGTTGCGATGTAATTGTCAGTTTCCCGTTAATGCGATTTGCGCGACGCTGCATATTCACTAATCCATAACCGGAACTGTTCGGTTTGTCGGCACGCGATTGATTTTTATCAAAACCTATACCGTCGTCTTTTATGTCCGTTACTAAATTATCTGCTTGCCGATAAATATGCACCAAAACATTTTTAGCTTCTGCGTATTTTGAAATATTGCTCAGAGCTTCGCTAAAAACAGACATCATTTGATAACGTTTGTCGCCCGAAATTTCGAGTTTTTGTATTGTCGGTGCTAAATCAATCGTAAAACCAATTTCAGGTGTCAGTAATAAACGCCTGTCAGCTTGCATTTTTTCAACGACATTATTCAACGCACCATTTTCGGGTGCAGTTGCCCAAATTAAACGCCGCATATTGTTGACAATATTTTTTGAAATATCGCCGATGAGCAATAATTTCGGTTCTTTTTCTTTTTGGCGTTGAATCAATTCATCAACGGAAAGAACAATTGCCGTGATACGTGATCCAATATCGTCGTGCAAATTCTCGTATAGTTTAAGTCGCACCCGTTGCAACTCTATCACTTTTGATAAACGCAAATAAACAATATAACCTACTAATGCTAACGAAGTAAAAACTACTGCCACTTGAAACCACCACCTGCGCCAAAACGGCGGAACGATTTGTATTTTCAAAACACGCGGCGTATCATTCCAAATTCCTTCCGAATTGCAAGCGGTAAATTTAAAAGTATATTCTCCGTGCGGTAAATTCACATAAGTTACAAAATTTTGCGTGCCCAAATTCACCCATTCTTTATCGAAACCTTCGAGCATGACTTTAAACTTATTTTTTTCGGGGTCTGTGTATTCCATCGCCGCCATTTCAAAAGTTAAAGTATTATTGAAATACGGCAAAGAAATTTGATTTACCAGCACAATATTCGTATCGCCGCGCCAATATTTATCATGAATTTTCAGACCGGTAATCGCTAATTGTGGTGCTTCCCCGATGTCTGTAATTTCTTCCGGTACAAACGCATCAATACCGTTCGGACCGCCGAACCACATTTCACCTTTTTTGGTATATAAAGCCGAACTCGGATTGTATTCCGAATTTACTAAACCGTTGCTTTTTGTATAGTGTTTAATAGTTTTTAAAACCGGATGATACCGAAAAATACCTTTGTTAGTACTACACCACAAATAACCTTTATTATCTTCGAGTATGCCTTGTATATATTGATTTGGCAAACCATCTTTTTCTGTTATCAATGTGTCGGCGTAGGTATGTTTATTCATTTTTAATAAACCCTTTGCGGTTCCTATCCATACAGCATTAGTATCTGCTTCTGATTCATAAAATGTGTTTATACTACCCAAATTAGGATAACCATCAAAAGTTGTTATAAAATTTGAATCTGCTTTTCTGCCAATAATTAAATTTTCACCGCCACCATTAAACCATAGTATATTTTTGTTTTCAAAATGAAACTTATATATTTCTTGCGCAGTATTTATATTACCTTTACTATTTCTAAATTCAATCTTAGTGAATAATTTTTTGTTTATGTCATAAAAATAAAGACTTTTATTGCAACTTACAGCTAATAAGTTATCACTTAACTTTTGTAAATTTCCAAATATAGTTCCTATGCCCAAATCGGTGTGCGAGAATTGAGGTGTAAAAGTATTTTTTTTATTATCGAATTTGTTTATCGCGCCATTGGAAATTGTCCATTTTTCGTTTTCTTTTACAACTAATAATTGATCTTGAAACTGTAACTTTTCTATTTTCGTTGATGTAGCGTGTATTAATTTTTTATTTGTTTTAATCCAATAACCGGTATCATCTTCTTGAATATTATCTACTTTCGTGATTGAACTGTCTGATACAGGCTGATGAAAACCTTGTTGTCTTGTATTGCCGAAAGCAATACCTTTATTATAAGCAGAAATCCATAAATTTTTTGAATTGTCAAAATGCAGTGCATAAGCTCCGCTTTCCCAATCAAGAAATGCAGTACTTTTTATGGCTTCAAATTTTTTTAATTTTTTATTGAATATAAGTAGAGGTTTTGTTCCTGTTGTTACCCACAAAGATGTTTTATTTTTGGTTGCTATACTAATAATCCGACCGGAAGTATCATTGAATTGCGTCGCTTCAAAATTTTCCGGTTTGTCCGGATTAAAGCGCATTAATCCGGAAGTAGTAGCTATCCATAAAGTAGTATCGTTTTCAAAAATGGCTTGTCGTGCGACTAATTCCGGAAATTTTAAGTTGTCGGGTTTTTTGAAAAAACTTTCCTGTTTAGTAAGATTATAATTTGCATCCAAATCCAAAATTTCAAATCCTTTTCCATATAAATAAAACAAAGCACAAATTTTTTTTACGGAACCATCACCGGCAGTATCTACAGCAAAACGCAAAGCGTTTACCGTTGCAATTTTTTTAATTTCATTTTTAGGTGCGTAAGTGTCAAATCGAAAAATATCGTTCTCGATTCTCAGCCAAAGAAATCTTTTTTTTTCCAAGAAAAAAGCGTGATAAGCACTTACTTGAGAAAATTTATACCTAAAAAATTTATCTTTAATTCTGTCATAACAATTCAGATTTTCAAAATTGGTGAACCAAACATTGCCGTTGTCATTTTCGAAAAAAGAACTTTGTATGTTTGGTCCGCCGATAGAAAATGAGTCTTTTGGGTCAGGTTTGAATACTCTAATTTTTTTTCCATCAAAAATATTCAAACCATCAATCGAACTCATCCATACAAAACCCATATTATCCCTATAAACAAAAGCATTGATACTTTCTGAAAGTCCCTGTTCATCCGAAATTATATGCAAGCGTAAGTCAGCCGGTATATTTTGAGAATATACATCTGTCGAATATAAATTGAGAAACAGTATAATTAATATAATAATTTTAGTGATGCGCATATTCAACCTTCAAAAAGAGATTCCGATTTATAAATACCTCTGCCTAAGCTTGCGGCGGCGGAACAGCAGTGCCGCTACCACCTGTAGGCTGTTCGGGCGGTGAAGTGTAACTATTAGGCACCATAATTTTGGGGTTGTCGAATAACGGTATAGCAAATAAATTACAATACACGCCCCAATCTTTAAAATCGCAAATACCGCGTTTGAACTGAAGTGTTTTTTCTTTTGCATTTGATAAATTTAAAAGATAAAAAACTAAAGTTGCCGGAAAAAAAACATGGTTGAAATCCAATAAAGCATTAGTAGCCGAAGATGTACCGGAAGCATATCGAGGAGAAATAGTCGCGGCATTAGCAACGATTACAAATTCAGCACCGTTTTGTCTAACTTCTATTGATGCGGTGTTTGTGGGATTAGACGTGGGTACTGTTTCAGGCGTTGTAAAATTAGAAGTACGAGTTGTTTTATTGGGTGTAGTAGCCGACTTTTTTTTAGCAATCTGAGCCAAAATGGCATGCAGCATGAAAATTGTAGCCATTTCGCCATTAGATAAAACCATGAGCGGCGTTGTATAACGGTACGCTTGGTTATCAGGCGTTTTTTTACTTTCTTCAATTAATTTTTTATTGTTTAAAAACACGCCGAAAATCATTAGTTTTGTTGGGTCCTTTTCGTCAAATTTAAAACAAAAACCGTAGTCTCTTAATTTAGCATAATTTTGATGACCAGAATCAAAATCATAGGATTTTATTTTCTGAAATTGTTTAAGGTGATGCTTAAAAGTGCTTATTGAAACTTGGTACTCGGCACCTCTAAATGTCTTATTAGTATCGTTTGGCATAATGAAAATTGTTTAAATTGGTTAAATAAATTATCAAAAAAAATAAGTTATCAAAGATATAAAATGTGACTGTGATAAAAAATCATTTTAAAATAAAATTTGCACATTTTTTTACAACATGCAAATTTAATATTGGTTTTTTGGGGTCGTATTTTGCAGAAAGTTTGTTGAGGTTAGCCAATATTGCTTTCCTGTAACACAAAGGTAGAGCGTATTTTTTTCTTGCTTCTCACCTAAAATGGTGAGAAACGAAAAATAATTTAATTTTTTTTAGGTTTCTGAATCAGAATTACCGGAATTTTTTTAATTTTCAGAAACTACTCACCAATCAACCAATTATCCAATAAATCAATGCAATTTCAATCCGCCATAATTCAGCCTTACCCGCAATAAACTTTTTGTGTTCACGTCACCGACGACACCTATAACATCGCGACGCGAACCGGAGGCGTTATCTATTTTTGTACTTACTAAATGTGGTCGTGCCAATGAAGCATAATTCATACTCGCGTCAAGTTGGTAAGAAATATTATTATTTAAGCCGACGAAGCAATCGGTGTAGCTCGAAAAAATATCTATCGTGCCGAAGCCGGGTTTTACATCATTGATGGCTATGCCGCCGTAAGTTGTGCGTAAATCGGCACTGTTCAATAATTTTTGCACTTTAAAATCGGTATAACTACTCGACAGGCGCACGTCGGTGATTTCACCGAAATCAAAATTACCGTAACGACTTTCTATCACTGCAACATTTACATCTTTTACTTTATAATCGTCATAAGCCGATTGTATGTTGAACGTATTAATATTATTCGCTTGAAATTCCGAATACTTTGATTTCAATACGACGTCTTTTAAATCGGCATTGTATAGTTTTGCGTATGCCAATACGCCGTTCAATCCTTCCAATTTAGTAATATTGCCCGAACCGTAAGCTAAATCTACTTCCGCATAATGCGCCGATTCTAATTTGAAATTGCCGTATTTTTGAACAATTTTCACATCTTTATTCAATGCGCCGATATGACTGTCGCCGTATTTGTTCGTGAGTTCAAGTTTACAATTGGCAGGCATCGAAACATCGTAATCAATCGTATAATCCGAATGACTGTCGCTTCCCCACCAATTACTTTTGTTCGCCTCTATTAGCGTTTCGGCTTTTACAAAATTAGGTCCGTTGGAAAAATTAATATTGATGCGCTCAAAAACTTTATTGGCTTCTTCTTGCTTCCAACACCGCGCCGTAATGCGTACATTAATAACAACTTCAGGACTTGTTCCGGGTTTTACAATTATTTTTCCGTACTTATTCGACAGTACAACGATTGTATTATCAGTTGCCGGAAAAGTTTTCCTGTATGTTTTTACAAATTCTTGATTGTCAATCGTTGAATCGCCCCGCTGAATCAAGTTTGTTTCTGCGTTCATTGTGAGTCCAGAAAAAATTATAGAAGCTAAAATCACTATTTTACCGTGTGTTTTATTAAATACTTTCATTTTGTATAGAATCTTTATTGATGAATTGATTTGAATTTTTTTCGACGTGCTGTAACACTTTTTCAAGTATATCAGCTTTAATTTGATAATTCTGAATCATCCGTTGGATGATTTCTGTTTGCGAACTCAACGGTGCTTGTTGCAATTCGTGTCGCAGTTCTTCTTGCACGGCATCAATTTGACGTAAATCGAAATAAATAGTTGAGTCGGCTTTGAAGGCAGCCAAACGTATCATATCCGATTTAATGCGCGTATCGTAAATTTTTTCCGCCTCTTTTAGGTCGGAAGCTAATGGTGTTCCGCTTTCGTCTGAGGCACGTACATCTAATTTTTTCTGAATACAAATGCCGATAAAAGTACCGACTATTAATAAAGCGACGGCTGCCGCGATACGCATAAATAGCTTTATGCCTTTAGCTTTGAGCTTTGAGCTTTTTGGGAGCGATTTATGACTCAGAAGTAAATTGTCGTTTTTATTCAGGTGTGCCTCAACACCGCGCCAAATTTTTCCGGTCGGCATTTCCGAATCGAACTCTGCGCGATTTGAAGCAATAAATTTTTCTAAATTATCCATAAGTTTTCTTAGTCGGTTAGTCGGTTAGTCAGTTAGTC
>JAYTNA010000279.1:0-4716 GCA_043748865.1 Saprospiraceae bacterium | reverse complement strand
GTTTCAACGTTGTTATTCACAAAATTATGATTTTTATCCAAAATCCCATAATTTTAGCGCGGTGCTAAATAGTTACAAAATAATTTCAAAAAAGATTTTCAAAAAAAACCAAGATTAAATGATTTAAAGATTGACAGGATAAAAAATCTAAAATCGTAAATCTAAAATCGCAAATCTAAAATCCAAAATAAAACCCCTACCTTTGCCCGATTTTTGAAAAAATATGAATTTAGTACTCGACATCGGCAATTCGCGGGTTAAATGTGCTGTTTTTGAAAAAAATAAGTGCATCGAGAAAGCGATATGGGAAACTCTATCGTTAGAGACGTTGAAAGAAAAATGTGCGGCGTATCAGATCAAAAATGCCATCGTTTATGCTTCCGGTGTTGAACCGGAAGACGTGAAAAATTATTTGGATGCACATTTCAAAGTTATCAGACTAACGCATGAAACGCCAATTCCGATTAAAAATAATTATGCGACACCGGAAACACTCGGTAAAGACCGACTGGCGGGCGTAATTGCTGCTCATTTTTTATTTCCAACGCAAGCGTGTTTGGTAGTTGATGCGGGTTCGGCACTTACTTTCAATTTTTTAGATGCCGATGCTTGTTTTCAAGGCGGCAGTATTTCGCCGGGATTAAAAATGCGTTATAAGGCACTCAATCATTTTACGGCGCGTTTACCGTTATTGAATTTCGTTGATGGTATTGCCAATGAAATAATAGGACGTGATACAATTTCTGCGATGACTATTGGTGTTCAACAAGGTTTTGTGAGTGAAGTAGAAGGTTTAGTGAAAAAGTATAAAAAAAAATACGGCGCGTTTCAATTTATCCTGACAGGTGGCGACGGTGCGTTTTTAAATGACAATATCAAAATAAAAAATAAATATTACGAGCGCGATCTCGTTCTTATCGGATTAAATAGAATTTTAAAATGGTTGATGGTTGATGATTGATGGCTTTTTAAGCTATCAATCATCAACCATCAACCATCAACCATCAATCAATGCGACAATTTCTTTTTAGTGTTTTATTAATAACGGCGAGTATTTCAGTTTCATCGGCACAAGTAGTAGATTCTTACTACAAAAGTATTCAACCTAAAGACAATTCACCGCTTTCGCGATTGGGATTCGGCAATATCTTACCGCAAAATTATATTTCAAATGCAGGTATGGGCGGCTTAACAGCCGCATTTAGAGATCCGCTTAACTTTAATCCTTTCAATCCGGCATCACTGCCGGCACTGCGCACCGCCTCTTTTGAAGTGGGTTTGTACGGCAAAAATACAAACGTTACCGACAATCAAGGCAATACCGGCAGTGGTGCAAGTGGTAATTTGTCGTACATAGGGTTGGGTTTTCCAATGTACAGCGTTATCAATGAAGTTTTAGATCGTGCGCCGCGACAATTACGTTGGGCTGCTGGTTTATCGCTCACGCCTTATAATCAAGTCGGTTACAATGTCAATACGACCGGACCCGCGCCTAATACGGATTCGGTAACGGTGACAAATTATTTTTTGGGCAGCGGTGGTACTTATAAACTGATGATAAGTAACGGTGTGCAGTACAAAGATTTTTCTGTCGGAGCTAATATTGGCGTTGTTTTCGGAGAAATGAATTACATTAAACAAACCGATTTGAGTGCCGATCTGATTTATCCGTACAAAAATTATTTTGTTGATCATTATTCGATGTCCGGATTTATTTACAATCTTGGTTTTCAATATGATGTAGAACTCGATAAAAAAAATGCCGAAAAATTGCGTGGACGTAAACGCCTCATCATCGGAGCTTACGGTAATGGTGCAACACCCTTCACGACAACTTCCGGTTCTTTATATCGCCGCACGATTCCCGGCTTCAGAGAAGATACACTTTCCTCAACGTCCGATATTGCAGGCTCGGGCAGATTACCTTCTGAAATTGTGGCGGGTATTTCTTATAAAAACGGTTATGCTTTCCAAATTGGTGCCGAGTATAAATATACGGGGTGGGGTAATGATTATTTTAATACTGTAAAACAAGATCTGGCAATTGACCGAATGCTAAATGCTTCCGTCGTAACTTTAGGCATGGAATTTATCACCGATAAAAGTTTATTTCGCTCCGATGATTCAAAAATACGTTGGCGTTTAGGTTTTCATTCCGGAAAAGATCCGCGTGTGTTGGGCGGCGAACAAGTAAATACTTGGGGTGCATCTGCGGGCGTATGTATGCCGATGAAAGTGGGTCGCGGAGGCCAACCGGGTTATGTAAATTTTGCTTTGGAATACGGCAAACTCACAACAGTTAAATTAAGTGAAGAGTATTTCCGTCTCTTCGCCGGTTTTACACTTACAGATAATACTTGGTTCTTGAAAAGAAAATATCAATAGTGTTTTTAATAATTTTACCAAATAGGCACATAGTTTTTCTTTTTATAAACTATGTGCCTATATAGTTTATAAAAAGAAAAACAATTCACTTAATTCAATAATGAAAAAACTAACTTGTCTCGTTGCAGGCTTTTCCCTGGCAACACAAATTTTTTATGCACAAGACTCAACCGGAATTTTTCTCAAAGACATTATTATTAAAGAAAATCGGTTGGAAACGCCGCTTGCCGAATTGAGTAAAAGTGTTGAAATTATTACAAAAGAACTAATACAAGCTACTCCCCTTCAATCTGTTGCAGATTTATTGAATTTTATTGTCGGTGTTGATGTACGCAATCGCGGGATAGGCGGTGTTCAAGGTGATGTGTCTATTCGGGGTGGTACTTTCGATCAAACTTTAATTCTCATCAACGGCATCAAATATTCCGATCCACAAACAGGGCATCATGCTTTGAATTTGCCGCTCGATATTTCAAATATCGAACGCATTGAAGTTTTGAAAGGACCATCGGCGCGTGTTTACGGACAGAATGCTTTTGCAGGTGCTGTGAATATTATCACGAAAGTGAACACGGAAAGCGCAACAACCGTCGGTTTTCAAGTCGGTGATTGGAATACTTTGGGTGCGCGATTATCAGTTTCGTTGCCGGATTCAATGATGAAACAAACTTTGAGTTTGACTTATGATGTATCGGATGGTTACAGACCTAATTCGGATTTTAAAATCGGGAATATTTTTTATCAAAATCAAATCGGTATCGGCGATAAAAAATTAAATATTCTAGGTGGATATACGGATAAAAGTTTTGGCGCGAGTGGTTTTTACAGTTCCGGAAATACAAGTAATGAACGCGAATTTTTGAAAACAAGTTTATTCGCCGCAGATATGCCGTTGCATTTCGGTAATTTTCATCTCACACCGCGACTTTCTTGGCGACGCAATCAGGACGATTATTATTTTAATTATTTAAATGATACAACACGTGCGGCAACACACAATGCGACTTTAACGCAAGTTGTAGATGCAGAACTTAATTCGCACTTGAATAGTTATTTCGGTACAACGGGTATGAGTTTGGCGTTTAATAGTTCGCAATATTTCAATGCAGGTTTGGGGAATCACGACCGCACGGCTTTAACAGCTTTTGCAGAACACCGTTTCAAATTCGGTGCGTTTGACATTACGCCCGGCGTTTTGTTGGCGAATTATTCAGATTTCGGCACCAAGTTTTTTCCGGGCGTTGATGTCGGGGCGCGATTGTCGAACAGTTTTAAATTATACGCCAACTACGGCAGAACTTTTCGTTTGCCGACTTATACAGATTTATATTTTAAAAACGCCGCTAATAATCCGAATCCGGATTTAAAACCTGAAAGCGCGAATGTGTATGAAATTGGTGCTAAATATTTGACCGCATCATTCAATATTCAAGCCGCCTATTTTCAACGCGACGGACAAGATTTAATTGATCGCACACGCAGCGACGCAACGATGCATTGGAATCCGACAAATGTAAACGCTATTTCATTGAAAGGTATTGACGCAAGTATTGCGTATCGATTCAAGTCTTTGAATGGCGGTACAATTCAAGCCGGTTATTTATATTTACATGATTACACTTTTACAAAAACGGATAATTTAAGTAAATACGCGCTCGATTTTTTAACTGACCAATTGAGTCTGAGTTTTGAAAGCGGTATTGTAGGCAATTTACGCCAAAATGTGCGCGTGCGTTATGTAAAACGTTTGTCTCAACAGGAGGCATACAGTGTCGTTGATGCTAAATTAATTTGGAAAGCAGAACGCCTCAATATATTCGCACAAGCGACTAATATTTTCAATACGGCTTATGCGGAACAAAATAATATCCCGATGCCGACACGTTGGTTAATGGCAGGCGTGAGTTATAAATTTTCTCATTAGGCGCGTACCTCCCTGCAATAAACTATTTACAACTTTCACTGTTTAAAATTATTCATGTAAATTTGCAGCTTAAAATAAAAGAAGGTTGTCTGTTACCAATAACCGATAACCAATCACCAATAACTATCCATGTTGTTATTACCAAAAGAGTTGTACGAAAAATTAGAGTTCGATAAAGTTTTACAACTTTTAGAAAAAGAATGTTTGGGTGCGCCTGCCGGAACTTACTTCGAGTTTCTCGAACCGAGTACGGAGTTGTCGTTAATTGAAAAACAATTGAAAGAAGTAAAAGAGCTCAAACTCAGCCTCGAAAAAAACGACAAATTTCCGCTCGTAGCCTACGAAACGTTTGAAGAAGAATTGAAAATGTTACCTCTCGCGGGTTGGGTTTTGACGGTGGATAGTCT
>JAYTNA010000278.1:0-1004 GCA_043748865.1 Saprospiraceae bacterium | reverse complement strand
TGATTTTTAGCGTAATTGTAGCGCAAATTATTTAAAGAATCGAGGGTACGTTTTTTGTCAGTCGTCAAATTATTGTAGAAAACCACCGAGTTATTTTGATTTGTATCTTTTCCGAGATAATAAACCTTGCGAAATTCGTCCAAATAAGTTTTTGCGGTGAAATAAGCTAAATCGGGTTTTGATGCAGAATAATCCACTTTTAAGTAATCAGATTTTTCGACGCGCTTGATTTCTAATTTATCGCGCAATGTTTCATAATCGTAACCCAAAGCTTTCTGAATAATTGAAGCCGTATTGAGCAAATCAACATTTGTTTCCGGACCCATTGAATCCGAGCGTTTCGCTAAAGCGGTTACATAATCATTCACTTGATGTTTAGTCAAATGAATTTTATCTAATTCAAGTTTATTGAAAGCTACTGTACCTGAATCGGTAAGCAAATCGTGAAGAATTAATTTTTTTGCAAGCCCGTTGATAACGGAACGCGATTTCATGGTTTCGGTGAGATTGGCAAATTTATTTTCAATTTCAAATTCTTGAACGAAAACATTTTGCTCACCAACGCGCAACCCTTTATAATCGGTGATACCGGTCGAGATAATTGCACCGGATTTATATTTTTTAGGCATGAAGCTCGCCAAATATGCTGTCGTTAAAGCAGCAACGAGTGATGCCAACAATAATAACCATTTTCTTTTTGAAAGTACGGACAGAAAGTAACGCAGTTCCATGCAGTTGTAAGTTTTCTAATAGTATTGAAGATTCTTATTACCGGTATGTGTGTTACGTTTTGGTCTTTGGCGTTTATAATTTTTAATTAAGAATTAATTTTCAAATTTTTAATTCTTAAAACATTTGTTCAATATACGTGCCGAATTGCTTTGCAAAATTAAATGAAAATTAAATGAAAAACTGTTTTTTCTTAATGTTTTCTAAAAATGATTTTCAAAAAAATAATTTTCAAATTTTTTTTTTTAATTTTTTTAGAAAAAAATTTTTATTAA
>JAYTNA010000277.1:0-1630 GCA_043748865.1 Saprospiraceae bacterium | reverse complement strand
ATATTCGTACCATTGGATACCCCGTCTAAATCGTATATTATACCTGTACCCGTTGGTGATGTAACGGTAACTATACCAAGTAAATTACAAGTAGCCGGTGTTATGGTTGTTGTTATCGTCAGGTCAATAGGTACAACGACATCAAAATTAATTGTTACCGTACTAAAATGACATATACCATAAAAAATTTGCACGGAATGACTGCCGGCTTGTGCGTAAACGTGTGTATTGCCGTAACTGGCCATCGCATCACCGTCAAATTGAAACGTTGCCATACATAGAACCGCATTAATATCGTTAACCGTAGCTGTTGTTGTATGGTTTCCGCAGTTGTAAGTAAAGGAAACGAATGCCATAGTTGCAAAAGCCTTTGTACCGGTCAATAAAACAAGGCAGAGCATGAGTTTAAAAAAAATTGGAAATTTCGGAAAAGTAAAAACAATCTGTTTCATTTGAAAAATTTAATATAGTAAAAAAATTTGGTTAAAAAGACAATTATAAATTAGAAAACCGGAAAATGCGAGCAATGAAAATTGATCGAGGATTAGCGCGAGCATTCAATAAGTGGGAATAAGTTTGTCTGTATGTCTGTATGTCTGTATGTTAAATTAAAATAGATTTCATTGGTTGCTTTCTTAAAAACAAAAATTTTCATTTGGTTTTCAAGAAAATATTAATTTTATACGAATTTATGTATAAAAAATGGAATTGATAAAAATTTCTTCTAAAAAGCTTGGTACCGAATGAAAATTACACTAAAAAAAGTATCACTCATTCCGGAATAAATAATATTGATTAAAAATTTATGCAAATTGTTTTATTCAAAATTCGGCGATACCTTTCTATTTTTGTTGATTACTTTTGTTTATTTTTCTTTTCTAAATAGTTGAATGAAATAAGAGTCCGTTCTATTTCGCACAAATAATTAACAATCAATTTTTAGCAAGATTGTTCATTATTCATTGTTCATTATTCATTGTTCCAAATGCCCATAATTACAAATTATAAAATCGAAACCGATACTCACATCATCGTTTGGCGAATGGGGGAGGAGGATTCGGTATTAAAAAGGGAATTGTCCGTATCAAACGACGAAGAAAAAGAACTCTCGGAACTCTCACCGAAGCGACAAATTGAATGGATAACGGCGCGGTATTTAGTAAAACAACTCACCGGAAAAAAATATGAAAAAGACGCACACGGCAAACCGCATTTAATCGGTAGCGATTTACATATTTCTATTTCACACTCACGCGATTTATTAGCCGTCGCGGTTTCAAAAAATTATATCGGCATTGATATTCAATATCAGACAGAACGGTTGAAAAAAATAGCGTGGCGTGTGCTGAATGAAGAAAAACTCCGGCAACTTGACACCACAAATGAATTGTTGCATCTGCATATTTATTGGGGAGCGAAAGAGGCATTGTACAAAGCGCATGGCAAACGCGATTTGCATTTTAAAAATAATATCCTGATAAAACCGTTTTCAAAATTACCAACCGAAATCGGTTTACAATTTGTCACCACCGCATCGGTGATAAAAAATACTTTTCAAAAAAATTTTCAAATTTATTTTAACTGTCTTGATGAATATGTTTTGGTTATCGCAACAGAAAAAGAATAATTA
>JAYTNA010000276.1:0-2264 GCA_043748865.1 Saprospiraceae bacterium | reverse complement strand
CGCATAAAATGCGGTGCGCCGGATTATGTACTTACCAAAAAAGATATTCCCATTGGTTTTATTGAAGCAAAAGATATCGGCGATAAAGATTTAGAGGGGGCGAAAAAAAACGGTAATAAAGAGCAGTTCGACAGATACAAAATTTCCTTGCCTAATCTCGTTTTTACAGATTATCTCGATTTCCATTTTTATAATGACGGCGTTTTCGTCACTAAAATTGCAGTTGCAGAAATTCAAAATGGTAAAATTGTTCCGTTGCCGAACAATTTTGGCGAGTTCACTAATTTGCTCAAAAATTTTTGTGTAAAAATTACTCAAAGCATAAAAAGTTCTAAAAAATTGGCAGAGATGATGGCGGGTAAAGCGCGTTTGCTTTCTGATGTTATTGAACGCGCTTTGACGAGCGATGAAACGCATAAGGAAGACAGCACGCTGAAAGATCAGATGCAGGGCTTTAAAGATATTCTCATTAATGACATAACACCGAAAGGTTTTGCTGATATTTACGCACAAACAATTGCGTACGGTATGTTTGCGGCGCGTTTGCATGACCCGACTTTACAAACTTTCAGCCGGCAAGAAGCAGCAGAATTGATTCCGAAATCAAATCCTTTTCTCAGAAAACTTTTTGGTTATATTGCGGGACCGGATATTGACGACCGTATTAAATGGATTGTGGATAATCTCGTTGAAATTTTTTTAGCGTGTAATGTCGCCGAAATTTTAAAAAATTACGGCAGCTCAACCAAAACCGAAGACCCAATAATTCATTTCTACGAAACTTTTTTGAGTGAATACGATCCGGCTTTGCGAAAAGCGCGCGGCGTTTGGTACACACCGAAACCGGTTGTAAATTTCATTGTGCGAGCAGTTGATGATATTTTGAGAAGTGAATTTAATTTAGAGAAAGGTCTTGCCGATATAAGTAAAACAAAAATAAAAGTAAGAGAGCAAGAAATCTACAAAGGAATAGAATTTAAAGAAGTAGAAAAAGAAGTACACCGAGTACAAATTCTTGACCCCGCCACAGGCACAGGCACTTTTTTGGCTGAAGTGGTGAAGCATATTCACGAAAAATTTCGAGGGCAACCGGGTATCTGGCCAAGTTATGTTGAAACGCATTTGTTGCCGCGCCTTAACGGATTTGAAATTTTAATGGCGAGTTATGCGATGGCACATTTGCAACTCGATTTATTGCTTGACCAAACCGGTTTTAAATCCCAAAAAAATCAGAGGCTTAGAGTTTATTTAACTAATAGCCTTGAAGATAGTACAAAGGATACTGAAGCACAATTTGCAAATTGGTTAAGTATTGAAGCTAATGAAGCTAATCATGTAAAACGCGATACACCCGTCATGTGCATTATCGGTAATCCGCCTTATAGTGGTGAAAGCAAAAATAAAGGCGCGTGGATTATGAATTTGATGGAAGATTACAAAAAAGAACCGGGCGGTACAGAAAAATTAAATGAACGCAATCCGAAAGCAATTAATGATGATTATGTGAAATTTTTGCGTTATGGACAATACTATATAGAAAAAAACGGCACGGGTATTTTGGCTTTTATTAATCCGCACGGCTTTTTAGATAATGTCACTTATCGCGGTATGCGTTGGAATTTACTTAAAACTTACGATAAAATTTATACGATTGATTTGCACGGTAACAGTACAAAAAAAGAAACTTCACCTGACGGTTCTGCTGACATCAATGTATTTGATATTATGCAAGGTGTTTCAATTAATTTTTTTATAAAAACCGGCAAGAAAAAAAACAATGAACTCGGCAAAGTTTTTCACTTTGATTTGTTCGGCAAACGCGAATTGAAATATAATTTTTTATCCGAAAAATCTTTGGAATCAATTCCTTATAAAGAATTACCGAATATTGCACCTAATTATTTTTTTGTTTCAAAAGATTTTGACGAACAGAAAAAATACGACTTGGGATTTAAATTAGATGGATTTTTTAAACAATATGGAATGGGTATAACAACTGGTAATGATAAAGAATTATTAGATTTCGATCAAAAAGATTTACAGCGTAAGTTTTCATCAGATAATATAAAAAAAATTTCTTATCGTTTATTCGATGAACGTTACGTTAATTATGATTTAAAAGTTATTGATAGAGGGAGAGAAAAATTAATGGTGAATTTTATTGATAAGTAGGTGCTTGTAAATATTCGCTACTTTTTTGTATCATTGCGAATGCGATACGTAAAAAAATTAATAGAAGCTGAACTTGTGACACTTCAAGAGGC
>JAYTNA010000275.1:0-19872 GCA_043748865.1 Saprospiraceae bacterium | reverse complement strand
CGGCGATATTGACCGCGACGGCTTGCCGAATAAAAACAGTTACAGCGTTATTTATACTTTCGGCGTGAGTGCAAAAACTATTGTTGACGGCTTCACAATTACGGCGGGTTATGCCAACGATACGACGGCAGCGGGTGAAATTTATTCGAGCGGCGGCGGTTGGTACAACGATTGCAGAGATACGGTAAGCAGCCCAACAATTCGCAATTGTAATTTTTTGTCTAATTACGCACTTACATTCGGCGGCGGTTTGATCAATAATATGTTCAGAGGAAAATGCAATAGTCAAGTATTGAATTGCACTTTTGCGAATAATTACAGTCACAGTGTTGGTGGCGGAGTGAATAATTTCGCAGTTGACAACGGTATTTGTACTGCGCATTTTGAGTTTTGTAATTTCATCAGCAATGTATCAGATGAAGGTGGTGCCGCTGTTTCCAATGACGGTGAACGCGGTTCTAATCTGAGTGTATTCAGTAATTGTACTTTTATTAAAAACGAATGTCCATATTCAGATTCCGTCATAACTTATGGCGGTGCGATGTATAATCTCGGAAAAAATGGTAACTCTTCTCCGGTAATCACGAACTGTTTATTTTGGGCGAATAAAGCCTATGGCGGTGCGATGTATTGTTTGGGTGCTTTCAAAGGGAAAAGTAATCCGCAAATTACCAATTGTATTTTTTATAAAAACGAAGCACATACCTGCGGCACCGTTTACTCCAATGCCGGCGATACTACAGGAACGGCATCGCCAAGCATCGTTAATTCTATTCTTTGGAAAAACAAAGCGTATCTCGGGCGCATTTTCAGAAATAATTACGGTACGCCGCGCATCAGTTATTCTATAGTTGATACAGCAAGTTGTGCAGCACTCAACAGTGGTGTGGGTTCCGGCGTGGTTTGCGGCAACGGTATGGTTTATAATGAAGATCCAATATTTACTGACCCCGATAACGGCGATTTTCGATTTAAAGCCGGGTCACCGGCTATTAATAGCGGCAACACATCAGTTATTACGGGACTTGCTTTGTTATATGATTTAGACAGTTTACCGCGTATTGTTCAGAATATCGTTGATATGGGTTGTTATGAATTTACAGGTTTGAAATTTTTTCAGCCGGAAATTGTGACACACCCTACCGACAAAGCCGTTTGTGAAAAAACAAATACTTTTTTCAAAGTTAAAGCAAGCGGAACACAACCTCTCATTTACGATTGGTATAAAAACGATACTCTCTATAAACCCAACGGTTCGGATACACTTTTTCTAAATAATGTCAGTTCAAGTACGTCTGGAAACTATAAATGTATTGTCAGAAATAATATCGGACAAGTTGCACCTACTTTTTCCGGTAATCTTTTGGTACAAACCTTGCTACCTGTTTCCGTAAGTATGGAAACAATAACATTGCCGGCATGTGAAGGTGATAGTATCACTCTGCGCGCGCGCACTGTCAACGGCGGAAAAACGCAACGCATTATTTGGTTACTCAACAGCGTGTCGTTGGGTTTACCTGATAGTTTGACGCGTGTGACTTTAATGGCAGGGAGTAAGTATTTTAAATACAATTGCACACTTATTTCTTCTGAAATTTGCGTACAACAAAATTCTGTGCCTTCTAATATTGTGAATGTAGTAGATTTATTAAAACCATCGGTAACTGCTACGTTGGCTTTAAGTGTGAATCGTGCATCTTATTGCGTCGGCGACAAAGTTCGCTTGGAGGCTACGGGTGATTATTGGGGATATACACCGCAAATAGATTGGTTTAAAAACGGAAAATCTTTAAATTTTCATCAGAGCTATTTAATTATAGATTCGCTGCGACGAAATGATACTGTTTCGGTAAAAATCATTTCTTCGGAGTCTTGCTCCGATAAATTTACGCCAACAAATCAATTTGTCAATTTAAGAAGTGATAATTGCCAAAGCATTAATAATTCTTCCAAACTCGAACCGAAAATTTTTCCGAACCCTTCTACAGTCACACGTTTAACGATTGAAAAAGGCGATTGGAGCGGACAATTGCGCATTGATATTTTAACTCAGACCGGCAGTTTAGTTCAATCTATTGAAATTCCGGAAGCCGATCAACAAAATTCTTTTGATATTGAAACAAATGTTACCTCCAACGGTTTTTATTTTATACGTTTGAGTAACGAAACGGCATCTAAAGTATTTAAGTGGATGTTTATTAAAGAATGATAAATGATGAATGATAAATGTTTCCTCTCACAATTCATTATTCATCATTCATTATTTAAAAAAGAATGGATTTATTCAAGAAAAGTGACCGCATCAACGGTTTAAATTATGAAATTCGTGGACCGGCTTACGACCGTGCGCAACTCTTGCAACAACAAGGTTATAAAATTACGAACCTCAACATCGGTAATTTAGCACCATTCGGTTTCGACACACCGGATGAAATCGTGCATGATATGATTGCGCACATACGCGATGCGCAAGGTTATTGCGATTCACGCGGTTTATTTCCGGCGCGAAAAGCAGTGATGCAGTATTATCAAAGTCGTGGTGTTTTAAATTCCGTTATCGAAGATGTTTATATTGGTAACGGCGTAAGCGAATTGATTGTATTAGTGATGCAAGCTTTGTTGAATGATGGTGATGAAGTTTTAATTCCGTCACCGGATTATCCCCTATGGACAACTTCGGTGGGTTTGAGTGGCGGTAAAGCGGTACATTACATCTGTGACGAGCAATCGGATTGGCAACCGGATTTAAAAGATTTGGAATCGAAAATCACCAAACGCACAAAAGCGATGGTGGTGATTAATCCAAATAATCCGACAGGTGCGGTTTACGATAAAGAAATTATAGAAAAAATGGTGGAGATTGCGGAAAAACATAAAATCATTATTTTTTCCGACGAAATTTACGATAAAATTCTATACGACAGTACGGAACATCACACGATTGCACCACTCGTAAAAGATACTTTAGCAATAACGATGGGTGGACTTTCAAAAAACTATCGCGCTACCGGTTTTCGTGGCGGTTGGATGATTCTCACCGGTGCGCGGCATCGTGCGAGTTCTTTTATTGAAGGTCTAAATTTATTAGCTACCATGCGTTTGTGCAGCAATGTGATTGCGCAATATGGTATTCAAACGGCTTTGGGTGGTTATCAGAGTATTAACGATTTGGTAAAACCGAGTGGCAGACTGTACAAACAAATGGAACTCACATACCAAACCGTCAATACTTGGGAGGGTATTTCTTGCACACGTCCCAAAGGTGCAATGTATGTTTTTCCGACCATTGATTTAAAAAAATTCGATTTTAAAAGCGACGACGAGATGGTTTTTCAACTGCTCGATGAAGAACATATTTTAGTTGTCTCCGGCACCGGCTTTAATATCGGCGGCAAAAACCGGTTCCGTATTGTCTATTTACCCAACGTTGATATGCTCAATACCGCTTACACGCAAATGGGTAATTTTTTTCAAAGACACAGGAAATAATCGATAGTTGAAAATTATCTAAATAAAATTCTACATCATCAACCACCAACCATCAACTAAAATTATGTATCATTTTTTCACAAATATCGAAAACGCTCGCGCCCTTGTCAAACTCTTAGTGCCGGCATTTATGGCGATTGTTTTTTTACAATCCGGTTCAGATAAACTTTTTCACCGAAGCGGCAACTTAGCGTATCTGAACGATTTTTTTAAAAATACTTTTTTAAAACCGTTTACAAGTATTTTATTAACGATTACTACCATTTTAGAAATGACTGCCGGCATACTTTGTACCCTCGGTGTGATTGGGCTTTTTACCGGCAATGCGCTTTGTGCTTTTTGGGGATTAATTTTTTCTGCACTGAGTTTTTTGTCGTTATTATTCGGTATGCGCATCGCCAAAGATTTTGCCGGTTCTGTATCTATGGCAACTTACATGGCGTTAAATATTTTGGGCTTGTTGCTATTGATTTAATTGTGCTTTGGTACTTTATAAGCCGGCTTTAGATGCGAGCGTTAAATAGTTATATCTATAGGCTCGCATCTAACGCGAAAACAGGTAATAAGTTTAAAATCTAAAGTATAAAAGTAGAATTAATTACATTAAAATCAATAACTTTGCAACGTGCCTAAAACCAGATACTATTCATCATTTATATCTAACGTATTTTTGTGGAAATTTTTTTTAGTTTTTTTACGCATTTCGGTCGCTATTTAGTTATGCTCAAGACGGCGCTCTCGCTTCCGGAAAAATGGCGTATGTATTGGATTGAAACCATGCGACAAATGAACGATATTGGTGTCGGTTCTGTATTGATCATAGGTTTGGTTTCTGTTTTTATCGGAGCCGTAGCCTCTGTTCAATTCGCTTATCAACTTAATGGACAATTAGTGCCGCGTTATTATATCGGTTATATCGTGCGCGATTTGTGTATCATCGAACTCTCGCCTACTGTATCGTGTTTGGTTTTAGCCGGTAAAGTGGGTTCTAACATGGCAGCGGAAATCGGCGGTATGCGACAAAAAGAACATTTAGATGCCATGGAAATTATGGGCGTTAATACAGCCGCATTTTTAATTCTTCCGAAAATCATTGCGGCGCTTATTATGATTCCTTTGTTAGTAGCTATTTCCGCGTGGTTAGGTATTGTAGGCGGTTATTTAGCAAGCGTACCTACCGGATTAATTTTACACGCCGATTATGTGCGCGGCTTGCGGTCTTTTTTTATACCGTATAATGTCGTGATGATGTTTATAAAAGCGACAGTCTATGCGTTTTTATTGACAACTATTTCCTGCTATCAAGGTTTTTACGTAAAAGGTGGCAGTATCGAATTGGGTCAAGCTTCCACACGTGCCGTGGTTTATAGCGATATTGCTATTTTATTCGCGGATTATATTATTACTATTGTATTAACAGCATAAGTCAGTCGGTTAGTCGGTTAGTCGGTTAGTCTCAGATTGACCAACCGACTAACCGACTAGCCGACTAACCGATTAATTTATGATAAAAGCGGTAAATATTTTTAAAAAATTTGGAGATCAAGATGTTCTAAAAGGCATAAATGCTACTTTCGAACCTGGGAAAGCCAATTTGATTATCGGACGCAGCGGTGCGGGCAAAACTGTTTTGCTTAAAATTCTCGTCGGATTAATTACGCCGACAAGCGGTGAAATTTGGTATGACGATGTGAATTTCACAAAATTGAATAAAAAAGAGGTGCGCGCGGTGCGTATGCAAGTCGGAATGCTTTTTCAAGGCTCCGCCCTTTTCGATTCGATGAGTATTGAAAGAAATATCCGCTTCCCTTTAGATATGTTCACGAACATGACCGCAAAGGAAAAAGACGATCGCGTTAATTTTTGTTTGGAGCGCGTAGGTTTGGAAGGCGTGAATATAAAATTTCCTTCCGAAGTTTCCGGCGGTATGCAAAAGCGCGTTGGTATTGCGCGTGCGATTGTACTGAATCCGAAATATTTATTTTGCGATGAACCAAACTCCGGACTCGATCCGAAAACTTCAATAATTATAGATGAACTGATTCACAACATCACCGTCGAAAACAATATTACAACCGTTATTAATACGCACGATATGAATTCAGTGATGGAAATCGGCGATACAATATGTTTTATTCATGAAGGTATGCTTGAATGGCATGGCACAAAAAATGAAGTATTGACGAGTACGAATGATGAACTGCAACATTTTATTTTTGCATCACCGTTTTTACAACGTCTGCGCGACAGTGCATTGGGAGCAATGAAAAAATAGAAAATAAAAAGCCGCTCAAGAATTACTCTTGAGCGGCTTTTTATTTTTACGGCTCTGCGCAAAAAATAAAATTAAAACTATGTCAACTATGTCAACTATGTCAACTATGTGCCTATGTGATTTATAAATCCAAAATATTATTGCTTGTCGGGTTTCGCTTCAATACTTTTAATAAGCCAACCGGTTTGTTGATTCCATATCCAATCTGTTGTAAAAGAACCGGATACACGCAACGTGTCTTTACCTGAAGGTAAAATATCCGATTGTTTATAAGTACCTTTTTGCGTAGCAGCATCACCGGCAATTTCAATTGAAAGCGTTGTTGATTTTTGTGACAGCACCTTTATATCCTTGTATTGCGAAAAGAAATTTTTAATCGCTGCACGACCATGTGCTTGTTTTCCTAAATCGCCATCCATCGTAAACAAACTTGCAATTGAATCGGCATCTACTTTTTGAAGGAAGTAGTCATATATTCTCATCGCCGATTCTATTTCGTTGTTAGTATGTGCCGGCTTGCACGCCGAAAACGCGCTTGTCGAAATTATTAAAAATAAAAAACGAGAAAGCGATGATGCCATAAGTTAAAAATAAATAATTTATTCGTACTGATTTTTGGTATAAAAACCGGATTCTTTCAAAAATTTTTCTTTTCTGAAAAGTTCTATATCCGATTCCATCATTTCTTGTACCAACATTTTCAAATCGTATTTCGGTTTCCAACCCAATTTCGTATTCGCTTTTGTCGGATCGCCAATAAGTAAATCCACCTCAGTTGGGCGAAAATAACGCGGGTCAATAGCAAGAACTTCTGTGCCGATTTCTAATTGATAATCAGGATTGTGACAAGTTTTGACATATCCTTTTTCATCAATACCGTGACCTTTAAATTTTAATTCAATACCTACTTCCATAAAAGCCATGCGGATAAAATCGCGCACCAATGTCGTTGTGCCGGTGGCGATGACAAAATCTTCGGGCGCATCCTGCTGAAGGATTAACCACATCGCTTCGACATAATCTTTTGCGTGACCCCAATCGCGTTTGGAATCAATATTACCCATCCACAATTTATCTTGCAAACCCAATGCGATTTTAGCAACACCGCGTGTAATTTTTCGCGTCACGAAAGTTTCTCCGCGCAACGGCGATTCGTGATTGAATAAAATACCGTTACACGCAAACATCCCATAAGCCTCCCGGTAGTTCACCGTAATCCAATACGCATACATTTTTGCAACGGCATACGGCGAACGCGGATAAAAAGGCGTTGTTTCTTTTTGCGGAATTTCTTGCACCTTTCCGTACAATTCGGATGTTGAAGCCTGATAAATGCGCGTTTTTTTTGTCAAGCCGAGAATACGAATCGCTTCGAGTAAGCGCAAAGTTCCGATACCGTCTGTATCTGCAACATATTCCGGTGTTTCAAATGATACGCGCACGTGCGACATAGCACCGAGATTATAAATTTCATCCGGTTGCACTTCTTGAATAATACGAATTAAATTAGTCGCATCACTCAAATCGCCGTAATGCAAAATGAAATTGCGATGATCAACGTGCGGGTCTTCGTACAGGTGATCAATTCTGTCTGTATTAAAAAGCGAGGCGCGACGTTTGATGCCGTGTACGATATAATCTTTTTTTAAAAGTAATTCGGAAAGATAGGCTCCGTCTTGTCCGGTTACACCGGTTATTAAAGCGACTTTAGACATCTATTTTAAGTTGTTAGTTGTTAGTTGTTAATTACGACCTATAACTAATTATTATTTTATTTTTGCTCTTCAAAAAATGTTTTTACACAGTTGGCGATAAAATTTTGCATCTCACTTGAAAGTTCCGTGTGCATCGGCAAAGATAAAACTTCTTTACAAAGCTGTTCGGTAACGGGTAAATCTGCGCCGTTATAATAATTTTTAAAAGCCTCCTGTTTGTATAACGGCACGGGATAATAAATCATACTCGGAATACCATTTTCTGCCAAATATTTTTGAAGCGCGTCGCGTTTACCGTTTTTTACAAGCAGGGTATATTGGTGAAAAACGTGCGTAGAATTTGGTTGTCGTTTAGGTATCGCCAAACCTTTTAAACTTTTAAAAGATTTATCGTAAAATTTTGCTGCTTTTTGTCTAGCTGCCGTGTATTTATCCAAACGTTTCAATTTAATATTTAAAACGGCTGCTTGCATGGCATCTAACCTTGAATTGACTCCCACTACTTTATGAAAATATTTTTTATTCTGGCCATGATTGGCAATCATTCTAATTTTTTGCGCCAACTCATCATCATTCGTCATCAATGCACCCCCGTCACCATAGCAACCGAGATTTTTAGAAGGAAAAAAAGAAGTGCAGCCGACTATACCAATCGTACCGGCTTTTTGTTTTCTGCCATCCGAAAAAGTATAATCCGCGCCGATAGCTTGCGCATTGTCTTCGATGACATATAATTTATGCTTTTTAGCCATTGCCATTATTTCTTCCATGTCACAACTTTGTCCGAAAAGATGGACCGGAACAATAGCTTTTGTATTTGGTGTTATCGCTTTTTCAATAAGTGAAGCCGTGAGGTTAAACGTTTTCGAATCGCACTCTACCATAATCGGCGACAAACCCAGCAATGCAATAACTTCCGCAGTAGCTACGTAAGTAAACGCCGGCACAATAATTTCATCGCCGGGCTTCAAGTCAAGAGCCATCACCGCAATTTGTAGTGCATCCGTACCATTCGCGCAAGGAATGACGTGTTTTACAGCCAAATAATTTTCTAAATTTTTTTGAAACGCTTGAACCTCGGGACCGTTAATAAATAGCGCGCTTTCCATACAATTTTTTAATGCCGCATTCACTTCGTTTTTAATTGACTTGTATTGTTTCTTCAAGTCAACCATTTGAATATTCTGAATCATAATTACGAATTAAAAATTACGAATTACGAATTACGAATTGCTTTTAATTTTTATAATTCGTAATTTATAATTCGTAATTGATTTAAAGTCTCCAAGTATGGATATCGGATTTATTAAAATCGTACAAACCTTTTAAATCGAGAAGGATGGGTTCTTTTTTCATGATGGATTTAAAAAAGCCAATGTCATAATTTTTAAATTCATCATGCGCAACAGCAACAACGACGGCATCATAATCTTTTCCGATTTTATCGGAAACGGTTAATTTATATTCATGTGCGACTTCATTCGGCGATGCAAAAGGGTCGTAAGTATGTACGTTGATGGAAAAGTGCATCAATTCGTGAATCAAATCAGCTACTTTAGAATTTCTAATATCCGAAACATTTTCTTTAAAAGTAATGCCTAGAACTAAAACTTTAGCTTTCCCCGGATTTTTTCCGCGTTGAATAAGCAATTGCGTCAATTTTTTTGCAATCCATGCCGGCATACCATCATTGATACGTCTGCCGCTTAAAATTACTTGCGGGTCGTAGCCCATTTGAATAGATTTGTGCGTCAAATAATACGGATCAACACTGATACAATGGCCGCCTACTAAACCCGGTTTCAGTTTAATAAAATTCCATTTAGTCGCCGCCGCATCAATAACGGCTTGCGTATCAATACCCATTTTATCAAAAATCATTGCCAATTCATTCATCAAAGAGATATTCAAATCGCGTTGCGTATTTTCAATCACTTTAGCGGCTTCCGCCACTTTTATGCTTTGCGCTTTGTAAATCCCTGCAGTAATTATTTGTCCGTAAGTTTTAGCAACATTTTCCAATGCATCTGCATCGGAGCCGCTTACAATTTTTAAAATCTTATCTATTGAACGGTCTTTATCACCCGGATTAATACGTTCCGGCGAGTATCCCGCTTTGAAATCTTTTCCGAATTTTAAGCCCGAATGATGTTCAATGACGGGAATACAATCTTCTTCGGTACAACCGGGATAAACCGTTGATTCGTATACCACGTAATCGCCTTTTTTTATAACTTTTCCAATGGTTGTTGATGCTTTAATGAGCGGTGTCAGATCCGGTACTTTATGCTCATCCACCGGAGTCGGTACGGTGACAATATAGAAATGCGCTTTTTTTAAATCTTCGGGATTGGCTGTAAACTCAATATCTTTTCCATCGAATGCTTCCTGCAACATTTCTTCGGAAGGGTCAATGCGTTGCTTCATCAAATCAATCCGCTGCGGATTAATATCGAACCCGATAACTTTAAAGTATTTGGCAAACTCTAAAGCTAACGGCAATCCGACATATCCTAAACCGATAACTGCGATACATTTTTCTTTTCGGTGGAGTGATTCGAACATTATAATTTAATTTTTTCTGATTTATTTTTCGGCTTATCCAATATTTCAAAAACAGAATTGTCACTTAAAAATTCAGGTACAATTTGCTTCATAATAGTTACAATAGCCATATCGCTTCCGGCTTTTGCTGTGTCTAAGAGTGTATTTATGTTAGATTTGACTTCATCGAAATCATATTCACGTACCTTTGCTTTCATGATTCTTTCGTGATGCGTTTCGACTATCAGTTCTTTAGTTGCCAATAGCTCTTCGTAAAGTTTCTCGCCGGGGCGAAGTCCCGAAAATTTAATATCAATATCAATATAAGGTACAAAACCGGCTAATTGAATCATGCGTTCTGCAAGATCTAAGATTTTTACAGGTTCGCCCATATCAAACACAAAAATCTCTCCACCGTTTCCCATAATACCTGCCTCCAAAACAAGTTGGCAAGCTTCGGGAATTGTCATAAAATAACGTGTAATTTCAGGATCTGTAACCGTTATAGGCCCACCTGCTTCAATTTGTTTTTTAAATCGAGGAATAACTGAACCATTCGAGCCAAGTACATTACCGAATCGTGTAGTAATAAACTGCGTCACGTCGGTTTTATAAAATAGACTTTGACAATAGATTTCTGCAATTCTTTTCGACGCACCCATAACATTGGTAGGATTTACGGCTTTATCGGTCGAAATCATTACAAATTTTTTTGCACCGTATTTTACGGCTAAATTGGCGATATTAGAGGTACCACCCACATTGACATTGACAGCTTCGCGCGGATTGTCTTCCATCATCGGCACGTGTTTATACGCAGCTGCATGAAAAACGATACTAGGTTGATATTCTTTAAAAACCGCTTCCAATTTGATTAAATCTGTTACATTCGCAACAATAGGTTTTATATTAAAGCATTTAAAAAGCTCTTTAAGTTCGAGGTCAAGTTCGACTAAAGGTGATTCTGCCTGATCTAGACAGATGAGTAAAGCAGGATTAAAAGAAGTAATTTGACGTGCAATTTCGGAACCTATACTACCCGCAGCACCGGTGATAAGAATTATTTGATCAGCAATTTGTGTTTCAATATTAGTTTTGTCAAGTTGGATAGGTGGGCGACTCAATAATTCTTCTACTTTAACTTCTCTAATTTGTCCAAACCTGAAATCGCTGTTTAACCATTCGTCGGATGAAGACATCTGCATAATTTGAATATGATGATTCAAGCAGAGTGTCATTAATTCTTTTTTACGTTTAGGGGAAAGATTTTTAATACAGAAAATAGCTCTTTTAACATCGTATTTTGTCACGATTTTTTCAAATTCCGATTCGGGTTCATAAACACTAATTCCGTCAAGCGATTTTCTAAGCAACTTAGGGTTATCATCAAAACAAGCAACGATACTGAAATCACTTTTTTCTTTTTTTGACAACATACGCAATGTAATATTTCCAAGTTCACCGGCTCCAAAAATTACAGTCGGAATCCCATGATTATTTTGTCTTGTAATGAATCGGTGTAAAAACCTTACAATAATGCGATAGCCTACTAATGAAAAAAGAGTCAGCAAATATTCGGCAAGAATAAATGTTTTTGATAAGAAAAATTCATTTTTTTCAGCCAATCCCGACATATTTGTCGCTATCAAGATAACTGAACCCAATGAAACAGCACCAACAACACGCAATAAATCTTTTTCATCCAAATAACGTATAATAGAGGCATAAGTACGTAAAATCCTGAAAAATACAAGTCTCACAACTAATACGAACAACACACTACGTAAAACCACACTCTTATCAGGAAAAGATTTAAAATTATAACAAATTAATGCTGCTACTATAAATGCACATATAGTAAAGAAGATATCCATTCCTAAAAAGAATACCTTTGTTATATACCCGCTGTACCAAGTTTTCTTAGTCGAAGTGATCAAGGCAGTTTCTAAATTGATTACGAAAATCTTTTATAAGTATAAGAGATTATAGGCAACAGCAATTCTCGGTTTGCTATGATTTTGTCTAAAATCATAGCAAAATGAGAAATAAAATATCAAAATGCTATAATTTCAATTCAATAAATGCGTCATTTTCAACAATAATTATATTTGAAAACAGAATAAAATTCTAATTCGAGCATTGCTATGATTAAAATGAGTGAATATAATCAGATTATGTATAGCAAAATTATTTCAGACAAAAAAACGGACGAAGTGGAAGCAGAGTATATAGAGTCTTAGATGTTTCAAAATACAGTTTTGATCAAAGATTTCACAACTGAGGATAAAAGTACTCATAAAAGTGAATCGCAGACGAGTAACCGACAAAACAGAAAGGAATAAAACGAATATTCATGTGAAACATCTAATAAAATACTGGAAAACCAACGTGCTTCGAATGAATATTGTCGTGTGGTTCACAATCAATGGTCAGTAGAAGTTGTAAATTATATTAGAAATTTTATTTTTTGTGAAGATAAATTCAGAACAAAAAAAAGAATGCTTCGGATCGTATCAAGTTTAAGAACATTGATAATAAACGTCATTAAAAAAACAAACCCGTAAATATGATTGCCAAATTAGAAAGATTTGCAGATAATTTTAGCAATTTTATTCAGCAATTGAAAATTATTAAGTTTTTATTTGAAAGTCCTACTATTTTTATAAGATTTTAAAATATCCGCAGATAGCTTAGCTTTTCGAATCAACCTGATTTTTGAATGAGAAATCATGTAAATAGCCGGTTGCGGCAAAATAAAATCACTACCTAAAACAACCGAGTAACTACCTGTATTTTTTACAATTACAAAACAGTTTTGATCTGGCACATGATTCAACCATACATTACCCAAAATATCGGATTCTATACAAGTAAAACCCACTATGGCATAATTGTTGGAAACCGATTGTTTTTCTGTAGGATTTTCTTTTAAGAAGCCGATTTCTATGGGTAGCTGAACACTCTTATTGGTCGCGCTTAAAAGATGCCTTCCGGCAAAGGTAACGGCTATGTTTTTGCCATTTATTATCTTGACTTTATGAATCTTGGAGATAAACGAAACGACATCGGCTACTACCGAACTACCGGGTTCGATAAACAGCATCGGATATGCTCTATCCGGTTGGGTTTTAAAATAATTTGTAAGTTGAGTGCCAATAAGTTCTGCGTAATCCGAATATGCAGGAGTCCTATGAAGCCCTAAAGATCGGGCGAGTTCGGCGGATATATTGCCAAAAAATCCGCCGCCGATATTGATATATTTTAAATTCTCAAGCTTAAAATGAACTAAGATTGAAATCAATGATTCAACTCTAAACCGAAAACTTTCGATGGATCTAAAGGGTAAATGCAAATGAAAACCTATTAAATTAAGTCGCTCATTGCTTTGGGTCATTTGAACGGCTTGTTTTAATTCATCAAAATCCATCCCAAACCTTGAAACGGCATCGCCGTAAGTGAAATTGATTCTTAATGCGATGTTTGCTTTAAATCTGGTCGTATCAGACCATAAAAGAATTTCTTCAATTAATTGAATATCATAAATGTCATCCACGTTAATGATCCCTCCTGCTTCAATAACGCTTTGCATAGAAGCGGCGGTTTTAACTGGTCCGTTATAAATAATCCGGCTTTTATCCGCTAAATTATGAAGTGCCATTTCAACTTCCATTTCCGAGACAACTTCAGCCCAACATTTATTATCATGCGCTATTTTACAAATAGCAGGAATGTAGTTTGTCTTGTAAGAATAACCAATACTTACATTCGGATAAAATGCACTGAAAGCAGTCAACATATTATTCAAATTTTGCTTGAATAAGTTTTCATCAATTACAAATGCAGCGCGCTCTTTTTCCAATATTTTTTTATACAGGTCGTGCCTATCTTTGTATTTCATAAGTTGCCGAGAAGTTCAGAAGATAAAATGGTGTGAAGAGCAGGATGTAGAGTGTCATTTTTAAACGTTGCAAAGTGCTTGCTTTTACAAACTCTATATCATATTGCACCTTTTGAGTCCAGGATAAACTATTTCTGCCATGTATTTGTGCCCAACCAGTAAGCCCCGGTTTGATCTCAAAACGTAAATTCATGTTTGATGGAAGATTGATTTCTGCATCCAATTCGCCTACTACCGGTGGGCGCGGTCCGACAAAACTCATATTACCTAAAATAACGTTAAAGATTTGAGGCAGTTCATCCAAACTTGTTTTTCTTAAAAACTGCCCGAAAGGTGTAATTCTGTTATCGCCGGCGTAACTATACAATCCAGTACCCATATTTTGAGCACCTTTAATCATGGTACGAAATTTAATTAATTTAAAATTTTTTTGGTCTTTTCCCACGCGATCTTGTATAAAAAAAACGTCTGCGCCGTTAAGTACTCTTGAAATAACGGCTATCACTATTATCAATGGAAGAAGGAAAGGTAAAATTAGAATAATTAAGATTATATCAAAAACTCGATACATAGTACACTATTTTGTAAATGTTATGGAAAAAAAATAAGCCCTACGGACTTACATACTTTCTATTTGACGTTTAATGAGATAATTATCATGAGAAGGTTGACCTTTATGTATTATATCTTCAAATATATTCAACGATGCAAGAATTTTTTCTTTTGAATAAAGTTCGGAAAAAAAACTGCGCGCTAAAATAACACATTGACTACCTAATTTTAAATGCTCTTGCAAAATCAATTTAGGATCAACTTTTTGAGTAACGGAAGGGTTGCCTACACCGCCGAATCCCACTATCTGAACTTTTTTAACAGAATATTTAACAATTTGTTCGAATATCGGCGATAACAAAACTTCAAAAAGATTTTTCATGCCTAACGCAAGATATAAATCATTCAGCCCGAAATGAATTTGATCAATTTCTTTTATTGAAAAAATATCCTGTAATTTAAATATAGAATAAGGTGTTTCTATAAGCGGGAGAATTTTACATCTACCATTTATTTGATGTACTTGCTCCTTGAATTGATCCATATCAAGTATCATTGGTACCATTATTCTATCTACACCGCCGGCAATTGCTTCTTCAATTTCAAGATGAATGTGATCATGATAAGGGTTTATTCTACAAACTATTTCTGCTTGTAGGCTTGCCTGTTTTAACAAAGCGACATCTTTTATTTCGTGATCGTTAATCACTGTATTTTTACCCTTTTGCCGCTCGTGCTTCCCTAATTTTTCGCAGTCTACCATAATTTGTTGAATCCTACAGGCATCAAGAACACGCGCATGTTCAACATTGTTGGTAATAGCGATATAGTTAAATGACCACTTCATGTATATAATTGAATAAAGTGTTGACAATTCGGAGATATAAAATGTGATTACAGTCAAATTCTACAGTGTCAATTTTAGCTATCGGTTTCATTTCTATCATTGTGCCAGCTAAAAAAGCACTTTCATAACCTGTTAAAGACTTTGGAGTTATTTTTTTTTCGAAAACGGGAACATTCAAGGCTTTACACAAGGCAATAATTCTGTTGCGTGTAACGCCGATTAAAATATCACAATCTGTTGAGGGAGTATAAACACCGCCTTTTTTAATAAAAAAAATACACGAACCGGTAGATTCGGCAATAAATTCGGTTTTGGTTAGAAAAACGGCACCATCAAAACCTTTTTGTTTAGCTTCTAAGAGTGCATAACGCGAATTTAAATAATTAGCCCCGGCCTTAACTGAAGGTGGCATAGCATCCCCTCCGATGCGTCTGTATTTACTGATGGTCAAATGTGCAGGTGGAGATTTACCTAAAACGGAAGACATACTTCTAAGACTAACTATGTATGATATATTTTCAGTTTCAGACCACGAAGTTTCGGAATCAACAAAAAATGTGATTCTCATGTACACATTTTCCACAATTGCTTCACTCATAACAATATCTTTGATTTCCCTGCACAATTGATTCCGTTCGACAGGTTTTTTAAAAATCATCGCATTTGCCGAGGCATAAAGGCGTGTAATATGCTCCTCTAAATCAAAGAAAGATATTTTTTTTTTATCGAACTGCCAATAACCTCTTACACCTTCAAAACAATTGATGCCGTATAAAAAACTCGCGTTGTATAAAGATACGCAATGCAGATCAACTATTTTTTTACCGTTTAAATAAGCTACATTCATGTCATTTCATTAAAAGCTTTGACCGTTTTTTCTAAATGCATCATATAAGTGCCATAGACTATATCGGACTTGAACTTTGATTCGAAAATTTCTTTTATTTTACTTCTATTCAATTCTAATTGTTCTTTTTTTTCTAAAAGTTCTATCAATAAATCTGCCAGTTCTTTCGGATTACCATTTGAGTAAGCATAGCCCATATTATTATCTTTTAAAAACTTACCCAAGTAACCGTCTTTTAATGAAGTAACGATAGTCAAGCCTTCAGACATATATTCAAATGCTTTATTCGGCAGAGAACTGTTAAAGTCTAAAGTACAAAAATAAGGTGCCACTCCAACCGGGCTCATTTGCATCAGACTTTGAATTTGTTCCGAATTGATATAGCCGGAGAAAATGATATTGGGTGTATCAGCCGCTTTCATTTTGAAATAATCGAGCCTATCACCGTTGCCGCAAAACACAAAAGTGATATTCAATTTTCTACCGGCAATTATTTTTGCTGCATTTATAACTGTATCCAACTCAAATTGATGTCCGATTTTTCCGAAAAAGCACACATAAAAAGATTTATTTGGTTCAATGCCAATTTTTTTCCAAAAATCGGTTATACTCTCGGGTATAGCTAATTCATTTTTCTTGTAACCTAAAGGAATAACTATGTCAAAATTAGTTTTGGTGCGTCCTATTTTTTCGAGTGCAATATCCAAAAAAGGTTCAGTGATAGTAACTATGCCGGTAGCTCGTTGAAAAATATTGTGGGCTTTCCTAAACATAGGCTGTAAAAGCCTGTAGCCTATTCCCTGAAACCGCTGAGGCATGGCATTGATAAAAGCCTCCGGCCACATATCTCGATAGTCAATCAGCACAGGTATATTATTTTTTTTTCCGTAGTCCAATGCTCTTTCTGAATGAGAAAAGGGCGGAAAGGAGCAGACTAATATATCAGGTTTGGGGAATTGTGCAGCGGCTTTACTGAATGATTTGGCTACTTGAAAATGGTCTATAACTCTGCCTAAAGAAATATTTTGTTTATAGCCATTGCTTTTAAGAAAAATAACAGAGGCACCCATAATAGACATTGTTTTTTTTTCAGTAAACCGGTGCGACAATTCAGCATGATTAAACGTTGATTGCCACCAAAGGACATTATGACCGGCTTTTACCAAAAATTCTGCGAAAATGCCCGTTCTTAGAAGTCGAGTATTTGCGCCATCAATGCGTACTGGTTCATGGGTTGTTAAAAGCCAAACATTCATTTATTTTTAATTAATAGTATGATTAAGAATATAACTATTTTATTTGCCTATTTCATAAGACAGCATAAACGTTCAAAATTTTCTGAACTACAATACTCATTTCCATGTCTTTAACATATTTACTCAGCATTAAACCTGAATTTAAATTTTCTTTTTTGTTTCGGAAGGCTTTGTTAATCAATAGAGCTATGTTGTCGGCATCCGGTTCGGACACATAACATTTAGAATTTTCGTCTTTTGCAATAAGTGCCAAATCGCTCACATTGGTTGCAACAAAAGGTGTGTTGCAAGCTAATCCTTCTTTAATAATATTGGGCCAGCCTTCGTAAATCGAAGTTAATAAATTTAAGTCGCAAGCATTTATATTTAAGTTCATTTTGTTGCGCGCAATACCTGATAGCACCAACAACTCTATGTCTTTGTTCGTCATTTTTGCTTTTTCAAAAGCGGCTTTAGCCAGATTCATTCTTTTCACGCTGTAACCGATATTCATCACACCTACACCAATATAAAACTTTGAAGTATCCAAGTATAGGGCTTGTTTTGAAGCAATTTTATCCATGGGGTAGAACAAATTTAAATCTATGCCATCCGTGATTTTTGTCACCTTATTTACTAATTCCGGATATTTTTCTAAGACATCATATTTCATATTGTCTGACATGACAATTACTTGATCAAATTTTTTCAAACAAAGACGCGTTAAAATAAGTGCTATATGAGATCTGAGTCTCTGATAGGTAGTCCCTTCTTCAAGCATATACCAGTCGGAACCGCGCAGGCTTACAACTTTTCTTTTTGCCTTTAGACAAGCAGTAAAAAAAGCAGTACCGGAGCCATATTGTGCATGTAAAATACAATCTTCAAAACTGGTTCTATATTTGAGCCAAAATTTAAAAAAACTGATAGGATTAGTAAGCCCGTGTACGGATACGGGCTCTATTTGAGTTCCATGATCTTTAAAAAAAGGTAACTGCTCCCACATAAATGAGCCGCCTATTTTAGACACCGGGTCAAATGAATGGATCCAAATAATTCTATTATTAAAAGTCATTCTTAATGTTGCTTAATAAATCTCAAGTAAGACAGGTAAGATAAAATACCGAGTGAAAACAAACCTGCAATTAACCCATATAAAGCCGGTTCGTTTGAAAGTTTTAAACTGTATAATACATAACTTGTTGCAAACATTAACCCAAAAGAGATAATCGAATTTATTGCATTGACAGGTTTAGTAAATACGGCATCAAGTACGCTACGTACGATTAAATAAGATACATAAGGTATAAACGCTAGAGAAACCACTTTTATATAAAACAATGTAATTGGGTTTACTTCTCCTACAAGGATTTTTAACAGCGTTGAAGATAAAAAGAATGCCATGAGTGTACCTATGAACATGATGGGTATAAAAATCAGGAAAATCTTTTTTACATGCATGCGCAATTCCGGCATCTTGCTTTCTGAAAATAATTTAGAAGTATAAGGCAACAAAATCAAACTGATAGGCGATAAAAAAGCACCTGCCATTGATGTCAACGCCACTGCAAAACCTAATGAAGAAGCATTTGAAGTATTAATATAATGAGCTGTTAAAAATACCGGTACTGACATAATACCGTCCAATGCTAAATCACCGGGTATGCGCGGTACACCGAAAGCCAATAAACTTTTGGCTTCATTAATAATAGCATTGAAGTTTAGATCTATTTTAAATCTCATTTTTGTAAATACTAAAAGCGACATTGTTACTCCCAATACAACATTAATTACCGTATTCGCTAAAAAAAAACCAATAACATTATTGGTAAAAAGCAATACCAAAATTGAACATAATGAAGTAGCTGTGGTAAAAATATTAGCATCAGAAAATAACATTAACCCTCTGGAAAAAGCAAACGGAATATTGAAAACAGCAAACGAGACACCATATACTCCTACTACAGCAATCAGTTTAGGATAAAGCGGTGTACCCCAAAAAAATTGCGACCAAAAAACCGGATGAATGAGTATAACACAGGCAAATATGAGCGTGGTTAATACAGTAATTATTAACGCCGCATTAAAAACTTGCGGTATTTTTTGTTGCCCGTATTTGGATTCAATTTCATAAGCCACTGCACGCGGCAAAGCCACTATAATGCCCAACATTAAAAGAACTTGTGAAATTGACAAGACTCTTTTAGACAAATTGTATTTTTCAAATTCTATTTTAGGAAAATAATGCGAAATATAATAATAAATAAATAAAGATGACAAAAAAGAAATACCATAAGTTATAAATGTAAAAACATAGTTTTTTCTCATGCTAGAATTTCAGCTATTTGAAATTAAAATTTTAACCGAATATTAAGTAGGTGATTGTAAATATTCGCTACTTTTTTGTATCATTGCGAATGCGATACGTAAAAAAATTAATAGAAGCTGAACTTGTGACACTTCAAGAGGC
>JAYTNA010000274.1:0-3507 GCA_043748865.1 Saprospiraceae bacterium | reverse complement strand
CATGTTGAAGTAAAAGCTTCCCTCGACTCTTTGCCTATAATAGGCGATGTTTTTATTTGTGCAGATAGTATTGGACGTTTTTCGGTGCAAAACGATCCGGGTGCAGGCGGATATTTTTGGAAATTACCTTTAGGTGCTTCTATCTTGAGCGGCAGAGGAACAAACAGTATTATTGCGAGATTCCCGAAAGGTACCGGCGGAACAGTTTTTTGCGTTCCAAATGGCGGTTGCGCCGATGGTAACAGAAGTAGTGTATTTGTTACTTTACTTGACGCACCTGTTATAACCGGGAATATCGCCGGTAAAATAGTTGCTTGTGTAGGTGATACATTGCATTATAATATATCATCGGTAATAAATACTACAGGTTATTTGTGGCGCGTTTCCGATGGTGCAATTATTATTACAGATAAAAATACGCCGGATATTGGTATCGTTTTCACAAAAGCATTGCAAGTTCAAGCCTGTATCGTCGCTAACGGCATTTGTAATCCGAGTGCAGAAAAATGTGTGACTATTAGTGTCAATGCGCAACCGCAACCTTACGCCGGTAAAGATACAAGCATTTGCGCCACCCAATTTCGTTTGAATGCGCGTTCTACCGGCGGTAATTTGAGTTGGAGCGTTTTAAATAAACCGACCGGTGCAACGGTCGTGTTCGATGCACAAGTTGTTCGTCCAATAGTAACAGTTTCGCAACCCGGCATCTACGATTTTGCTTTGAATGAAAGTAATTCGGTATGTAACAATACGAGCAAAGTGCGCGTTACTGTCACGCAGCCGCCGGTTATTTCAAACTTACTCGCCACTTGCAGTTCCGACCAAACGCAATACAAAGTGGGATTTAATATTATCGGCAATGGCTCAAATAATATTTATACCGTAAAAGGCAGTATTTTTGGCGCACTCACCGGTACAAATTTTAATTCGCTGCCCATCACTCAAAATACTGCATATTGGTTTGTTGTGAATGATAATACAGGTTGCGTTTCCGATACGATGCGTGGTTTTCAAAAATGCGATTGTACGACTAAAGCACCGAGTATCAACTTGTCCGGAAATTCGCTTTTCTGTTACGGCACTTCTGCACAATTCAGCAAACAAAATGACGGGCAAATAAATTCAACCGATATTTACGAATATCTTTTGCATGATGGAACAAATTCAACAATCGGTAATATCGTTGCGCGTAATAACACGGGCATTTTTTCTTTCAATACTGCTACAATGCAGTACGGACGCACTTACTATGTTGTTCTGGCGGTGGGTGAAAGTTTAAATGGTACCGTGAATCTGAATAAACGTTGTTCTTCTTTATCAAATAGTATTGCGCTGCGTTTTAAAGATAAAACAGTCGCAAACATTAAAGGCGATACGACAATATGCAGCAATACAGATGCAAAAATATTTTTTTCTACCACTACTGCCGGTAATTTTTCCGGCAAGTGCATCAGTAATTCTGAAACTTTTAATTTAAAAAATCTTTCGACTTCCGATGTATTGATTATTAAACCCAAACTTACCGGTACTTTTAAATTATTTAATTTAACGGATACTGATAATTGCCCAATTTTTTCTACCGATTCCGTAAAAATTGCGATTCGTCCATTCCCGACAGCTGATGCCGGTGTTGATCAATCTGTATGTGATAGGCAAGTGATACTCGGTGGTAATACAAGTAAAGACTTCATTGGTACTTGGCAAAGTTTAACAACCGGACCGAAACTCACTGATTCATCGAAAGCTAATACGACCGTCGGAAATTTACAAAACGGCAAAAATACTTTTGTTTGGTCTATCAATGATAAAATTTGTCCGGCTTATCAAGCGCGTGCCACCGTAAATATATATTTGGCACTCGTGCCAAAAGCGAATAAACTCGGTATAGAAACTTTTGCCGGTGATACTGTTCATGCAAGTCTCATCGAAGAAACGCCGTCCGGAACCTACACCATTCGTCGCCTCTCTGATCCGCTCATCGGACATTTTGATTATTTCAGTAATGGTACATTTAATTTTACGACAGACACTTCCGAACATGGTATTGCCAAATTTCAAATTTTATCATGCAGTGCGACTTGTACTTCGCTTTGCGATACAGGTGACGTGCGTATTTTAGTAAAACAAAGACCTCATACAGTGGATACCACCGTCAATAATATAACAGTACCGAATGCTTTTACGCCCAATGGTGACGGTAAAAACGATTATTTTGTTGTGGATGGTGTAGAAAAATTTCCGGATAATGAATTAGTTGTGTTTTCGCGTTGGGGAGAAATTGTGTTTCGCGCAAAACCTTATAATAATGATTGGTTCGGTAATAATCAATCCGGCGCACCTTTGCCGGAAGGTACTTATTATTACGTACTCCGATTGAACATTAACGACGGTAAAGTGTTAAAAGGCGATGTGACGATAATGAAATAATTTATTCAGTTGACAATTGATAGTTCACAATTAATAACTATTTCATGGTTTTCAACTGTCAATTGCTAACGCCAATAATATTTGCTCGTTGTCAACTGTCAACTGTCAATTAATGAAATTTTCAATTCCTTTAATCGGACTTGCAATTATTCTTTTGCATTGGTTTACGGATACCGTAAAACCAGACAACATGCTTTATATCGTTAAGCCGATTTATTTCGTTCCGGTTTTTGAAACACGGTATCTATATGCCTATGCACATCTATTCACTTTAATTCCCATTTTTTGTTTGAGTTTCGATAAAAAAGTAGCTTACTATACGAAATGGAAATACGTTTTACCTGCCATTTTTATCGTCGCCGTCCCGTTTTGGATTTGGGATATTGCTAAAACCGATCGAGGTGTTTGGGGATTTAATCCGGCTTATTACACAAATTTATTTTTAAATCTTCCGATAGAAGAATGGTTGTTCTTCATCACTTTTCCTTGGGCTTCAGTTTTTATTTACGAATGTTTGAATAATTATTTCCCTTTAAAAATTCAAACTTTTATCGGCTACCAATCAGTGGATTCAAAAAATGTTTCAAAAATTGAGTTTATGAAAGTTAGAAAAATTGACAAAATTCTCACGCCAATACTTATCCTCTTTCTTTTTGTAACCGCATTTTTTTATTGGGGACATCTTTATACATTCACTACTTTTTTTGCCGCAGGAACTGTTTTACTTTGGCAAGATTTATATGGTTATTCAATTGTTCGCCAAAAATTTTATCGAATGTTTCCCATTTCCACGATGGCTTTTATTTTAATCAATAGTGTTTTTACCGGCGCATTTACTAAAAACCCAATAGTTGTTTACAATCCTGAAGAATACACGGGCATTCGATTTTTCACGATTCCGTTCGATGATTTCGCGTATAATTTTTTATTAACGTTCAGCGTGATAATTATCTATGAGTTTTTGAAAAATAAAAAATTAACTAAGTAGGTGATTGTAAATATTCGCTACTTTTTTGTATCATTGCGAATGCGATACGTAAAAAAATTAATAGAAGCTGAACTTGTGACACTTCAAGAGGC
>JAYTNA010000273.1:0-5167 GCA_043748865.1 Saprospiraceae bacterium | reverse complement strand
TCCGCCGCCAATTCTTCGACCACACGACCGGAAAGTTTACCGTACTCACCTTTAAAACGTTTATTGAATTTCGGCACATCGAAATAAACAGAACCGTTGACTTTATACGCCAATTTATTTTTCAGAATATCGCGCACCATTTCAATTTGCTCCGGAATATGTCCCGTCGCACGCGGTTCAATTGAAGGCGGCAGTGCGTTGAAAATGCGCATCATGTCGTGAAAACCAACGGTATATTTTTGCGCCACTTCCATCGGTTCAAGTTGATCTAATCGCGCACCTTTCGACATACGGTCTTCGCCGTCGTCGAGCAAATGCCCGACATCAGTGATGTTGCGCACATAACGCACTTTAAAACCTGTATGGAGTAAAAAACGATAAATAATATCGAAATTCACAAACGTGCGGCAATTGCCCAGATGCACGTCGTTATAGACCGTTGGTCCGCAAACGTAGATACCTACGCGCCCTTCTGCGAGCGGTACGAAATTTTCTTTTTCCGAAGTTAAGGAATTAAATAACTTAATCATTGAAATAATTATTTCAAATGATAAGTGACGATTAAAGAAGTTAAATCGAGATTACAACCGCGAAAGCGGTTAAATATGAATAGCCCCGCGTGAAACGCGGGTTTTACAAAAAAAATTTAACAACCGCGAAAGCGGTTGAATGTGAACGCTGAAATTTAGTACTCACATTCAACTGCGATGCAGTTGAAAAAAATATTGTTTGTTTTCCCCGCGTTTCACGCGGGGCTATTCATATTCAACCGCTTTCGCGGTTGTAACCTCAATTTATTATTTATCATTCATCATTTATCATTCATCATTATAAAAGATATTTTCCAATCGAAATTATCTCCGCAAAAATACCGGCGGCAGTAACTTCCGCACCGGCACCCGGACCGCGCACAACGAGCGGACGATCATTATAACGTTCTGTCGTGAACACAATCATATTATCTGAACCGTCTAATGAGTAGAACGGATTTTTTATATCAACGGATTCTAAACCAATGGAAACAATAGGCTTTGAGTCTTGGGCTTTGAGCTTTGAACTTTCGTCACTGAGCTGCTCGTTGTTCAAAGTTAAGGGCTCATGGCTCATTTCAATTTTTGCAATTAAACGAAATTTATGCCCTTCGGGTTGCATGTTGATGAGTTTTGAAAAATAATTATCCGCTAATTCCAATTCTTTAAAAAAAGTTGGTACGTCCGGTGCTTCAACGCAAGTTTCCGGCAAGAAAGAATGAAATATAATATCTTTTTCTTCTAAAGGCAAACCGCTTTCACGCGCTAAAATTAATAATTTGCGTTTCACATCAACACCCATTAAATCGGTTCGCGGATCGGGTTCGGTATAACCGCGTTTTTGCGCATGCTTAACAACATCAGAAAATTTTGTTTCTTTCCTAAAATTATTGAAAATATAAGACAACGAACCGCTCAAAACGCCTTCAATTTTTAAAACATCATCGCCGGAGTTCATCAAATCATTTAAAGTAGAAATTACCGGTAAACCCGCGCCGACATTTGTTTCATACATAAACTTCACACCTTTTTTTCGCGCAGTTGCTTTTAATTCAACATACCGTTCATAACTGCCGGAGTTAGCAATTTTATTCGGCGTAACGATAGATATACTGCTCTCTAAAATTTCTTTATAAGCATGTGCGACCGACGCATTGGAAGTACAATCTACAAAAATTGCATTCGGTAAATTCATTTTTTGCATACGCTCAACGAAATGCGTAATGTTTGCCGGAGTGTGAACATTGAAAATAACTTTTCCGTTTTCCATTGTCCATTGTCCATCGTCCATTGTCTGAAAACGGCTGTTCGATAAACCTACAATTTTCAATTCTATTGAATGATGCGTTTTCAAAAATGCCGCTTGCTTGGCAATTTGTTTCAAAAGCGTAGAGCCGATTAATCCTGTTCCGACGATAAACAAATTCAATGTCATGGTTTCGGAAAGAAAAAATGCTTCGTGTAAAGCATTCAACGCCTTTGATTCATCAGTACGCGGCACAACGACGGAGATATTTAATTCCGAAGAACCTTGTGCAATAGCAATACAATTCACACCATTTTTACCGAGTGCTTCAAACATCGTACCGGCAATACCTTGACGAAAACGCATATTTTCGCCAACAATCGCAATTACTGCCAATTTCGGTTCTACCAATAAAGGATTGACTGAACCGTTTTTTAATTCAGAGTCGAACGCCGCATCAACAGATTTTTTTGCTTTTTCGGCATCATTCGGTTGCACCGCAAAACTGATACTCGACTCCGAAGAACCTTGCGTGATGAGAATGACATTCACGCCGTTATTGGAAAGTGCCGTAAACATTCTGCCGGCAACGCCTGGCGTTCCGAATAATCCGCTGCCCGAAATCGTGAGCAATGATACGTTTGAAATCGAAGAAATACCTTGAACCGCGTGTTCCGATTTATTTTTCACGGTTGAAACTAATGTGCCTACATAATCAGGATTGAAAGTATTTTTGATATACAACGGGATTTTTTTGCGCAACGCCGGCACTAATGTCGGAGGATAAATAACTTTTGCGCCGAAATGACTCATCTCCATCGCTTCAGCATAAGTCATTGTCAGAATCGTAAATGCTTTTTTTACTTTGCGCGGGTCGGCAGTAAGCACACCGTCAACATCCGTCCAAATTTCAATCACTTCTGCATTCAAACCCGATGCAAGAATCGCAGCCGTATAATCCGAACCGCCGCGTCCGAGTGTAGTTGTCAATCCGAAATCTTTTCCTCTGCCGGAACCTTTAACGGAGCCGATAAAACCGGTAACGATTTGAACTTTATCGGCGTGTTTATTAAAATAGCGGTCAATAAGTTTTTCTGTTTCCGGAAAATCCACTTTCGCCGCACCGAAATTGCGATCTGTTTTGACAATGTAACGCGCATCGAGAAATTCTGCCGGTACGCCGTTGTTATCTAAAGTGTGTGCGATAATAAAATTCGATAAACGTTCACCAAAACTCACGACATAATCGAGCGTGCGCATCGAAACTTCTTGAATTAGATATATGCCTTTCAAGACGTTGAGTAAATCATCTAAATTTTTTTCCAAATGCGCCAACACCGGTTTCAATTTATCTTTCGGAATTAATTCTTTTGCTGCACTATTATGACGTTCTTTGACTTGTTCAAACGCAACTAAGTACGACATGTCTCCATGCTCCGCTTTTTTCGCCATATCAATCAATCCGTCAGTCACACCACCGAAGGCAGAAAAAACGACGGTGAATTTATCTCCACGTGCTTGATATTTTTGTAAAATGGCGACAATCAATAGTATCCTTTCCGGTTTCGCGACCGAAGAGCCGCCAAATTTTAAAACTTTCATTTATGGTTAGTTAATTGGTTGATTGGTTAATTTGTTAATTCGTTGATTTATTAATTTGCGTTTGCGATTCGACCAATTAACCGATTAACTAATTAACCAATCAACCATATCCAAAAAACGTGCAAATTTATAGAAATAAAATTGTTTACGTTATTTAGCGCAATGAATATTAAAAAATGAATAAGGAAAAATCTTTTTAGAAACAACAAGTATTATATTTGTATCGAAATTTTATTAAAATTTAACGACTTTGCGGCTTTGCGAGATAAAATTTCTCGCAAAGTCGCAAAATCGCTAAGTTTTAAATTTAAAATCATAATATCAAATAATTTTTCAAAGGCTGACAACTGATAGCTGACAGCTGATAGCTAACGAAACAATGACAACAAAAATAATTTATGAAGGTAATTTGCGCACCGATATGGAACACGTGGATAGCGGGACGCACATAAAAACCGATGCGCCTAAAGACAATCAAGGTAACGGCGCGGCATTCTCGCCGACCGATTTGTTGGCAAGTGCGTTCGCATCTTGCATCGTCACGACAATGGCAATTTATGCCCGTAACCACGCTATTTATTTTGAAAATGCCCGCGCAGAAGTCACTAAAATAATGACAGCGAACCCGCGAAAAGTTGGTGAAGTGAAAGTGGATATTTATATGCCTAACCACACCTATTCCGAAAAAGAAAAATCAGGTTTAGAACATATTGCGCACACTTGTCCCGTTGCACGTAGCTTGCATCCGGATTTGTTGCAAAACGTGAAGTTTTTTTATGCAGAGGAATAGTTTTGACTTTCAATTAAAAAAATAAACAATCATTAAGGTTTTTATTGCTGTGCGTGGTTTTATTCTATCTGGATTTCATTTATCTCTGCCATTATTTTTTCGGTTTCTGTTAGGGCTACAATGATTTTTTGGTAATGTAAAATATCTTCAAACTGCAATGCGCGATCTTTTCTATCCTTTAACCATTTTTGTGCAGGTTGATAACCGCCAATGTAAAAATTCCACGCCGATTCCGATACGTTTTTAAAATATTGCGTGTCGTTGATATAAACGTTCCCGTTTTCGTATTTTATTTTTCCTACAACATTGTTGCCGTTTTCTGGATATTGTGTGATATAATTTTCAAGTGTCGGACTCTCCATTAAATGTAATCCGCGCAATACGCCACCGAGTTTTACGAGTTGCCAAAACGTTTCCGGATTTTTCGGATAAGGCACACGCGGAAAATCTATTTTCAAAAACTCTTTGTATGTTTCTCTGTATGTCGGGCTGTGCAAAACGGCGTAGATGTAATCTAAAATATCAATGGGCGCAAAGGTTGTAACATCCGGTTGCGTTGTAAAGACGCGATGCATCGCGTCTCCACGTTCGGGCGTAAATTTTAATCCAATTTTTTCCGCAAATTGCGCTACAATTTTTTCATCTAAATTGGGTTTTCTCTCGTTGGTTTGAAATATATCTTTATTACTGGTTATTTCTGGATAAATATATAAAGGGAAAACAAAACCATTATCTAAAGTTGAAATAACAGATTTGTCAATCATTAATTTTGTTAGTCCAAATTTACTTGTTAAATCATTTCTTACAGATTTCAAACTAATTAATCCTAAGTTCTTTTTAAGTAGGTTGATTAAAATAAACGCTAGTTTTTTTAAGAGAAATTGATGTTTTTTTTAGTCTCATAATTATCGATAATATTTATAACTGCTTTAGAAAGCGTGTCACGGTTTTTATAGTCGTCGGGTTTAAGCCATTCGTATTTCATCTTACGCCAAAGTG
>JAYTNA010000272.1:0-1379 GCA_043748865.1 Saprospiraceae bacterium | reverse complement strand
CGCTGTTTTAGAAAATAAAGACACACTCGCGGTTTTGCCGACGGGTGGAGGTAAAAGTATTTGCTATCAAATTCCGGCTTTGATGAGCGACGGTATTTGTGTCGTTATTTCGCCGTTGATTGCTTTGATGATTGACCAAGTTGAGCATCTCAAAGAAAAAGGTATTACGGCTGCAGCGGTTCATTCGGGTATGCACTTTAAAGATATTGATCGCATTTTAGATAATGCGGTGTACGGTAGCTATAAATTTATTTTTCTTTCGCCCGAAAGATTGACGACTGAATTAGCGATTGAACGGATCAAACGCATGAAAGTTAACCTCATTGCAGTAGATGAAGCGCATTGCATCAGTCAGTGGGGTTACGATTTTCGTCCGCCATATTTGCGCATCGCCGAAATTCGCGAGCATTTACCGGACGTGCCTATTTTAGCTTTGACAGCAACCGCCACACCCGAAGTTGCAAAAGATATTGCCGATAAATTACAATTCCGAATCGGATATCAAACGCTTGCCGGCGATTTTTCGCGTCCTAATATCAGTTATATTGTGCGACAGACAGAAGATAAACACACCAAACTTTTAGAAATTTTAAGAAAAATAAACGGCACTGCGATTGTTTATGTGCGCAATCGTCGCAGAACAAAAGAAATTGCGACACTGCTGCAAGAAAAAAAACTCAGTGCCGATTTTTATCACGCCGGTTTGGATTTTGAAGAACGTTTGAAAAAACAAACGGATTGGACGAGCAACAAAACAAAAATTATCGTTGCCACAAATGCTTTCGGAATGGGTATTGATAAACCCGATGTGCGCACTGTCGTACATTTCGATATGCCGGAATCTTTGGAAGCCTATTATCAAGAAGCCGGGCGTGCCGGACGCGATGAAAAAAAATCTTACGCCGTCGTTTTATTTCAAAAAAACGATACGGATATGTTGAATGAAAAACATCTTGCCAATTTTCCGCCGATGAAAGAAATTCGGCGCATTTATGAAGCACTCGGCAGTTATTTGCAATTGGCAGTCGGTGGCGGACGCGGCGTGAGTTTCGATTTTGATTTGACGGATTTTACGCAGCGTTTTAATTTTGATCTTTTGCCGACGCACGCCATTTTTAAAATTTTGGAGCAAGACGGTTGGTTGGCTTTGACGGAAAGTGTTTATGTGCCGTCTAAAATAAAATTTTTAGTGACGCGCGAAACGATTTATGATTTTCAACTCCGGCATAAAAATTATGAGCGCGTTATAAAAGGTTTATTGCGTTATGCGCAAGGTATCACGCAAGATTATGTCAACGTGAGCGAATCGCGTTTGTCCGGTTTATTGCAAATGCCGGTGATGGATATAGAAAAAATTATACGACATTTGCATCAAGAAA
>JAYTNA010000271.1:0-1624 GCA_043748865.1 Saprospiraceae bacterium | reverse complement strand
GCAAAACAGGCAATACAACGCTTTTAACGGACGGAAAAAGCAGAAACGGCAATGCGACATGGAATAAAAAAGGTAATCGAATTTCTTTCATTTCCAATAAAAGAAACGGTAAGGACTTGGATTTTTATACCACTACTCTATCAAATCCGACGGACGCGAAATTAATTTTAGAAAATAAAGGCGGCGGTTGGGCAGTTGCTGATTGGTTGGATGATGAAACAAAGATGATTGTACGCAACGGCATTTCCGCCAATGAATCAAATATTTATTTGCTTGATTTGATTACAAATAAATTAGCACCCGTGAATCTCTCTCAAAAACAAATTGCTTACAACGATATTAAATTTGCAAAAAACGGCAAAGGAATTTATTGGTTAAGTGATGAAGATGCGGAGTTTTCGGGTTTATGGTATTATGATTTTGCCGGAAAAAAAGCAAATAAAATCGTGAATTTGGATTGGGATATCGAACAATTTTCTCTTTCCGACGACGGCAATAATTTGGTTTTCATTGTCAATGAAGGTGGTTATTATACGGCTAATTTATTGGACACAAAAACCAATAAATATCGGCCGTTGAATATTCCGAAAGGGGTCATTACCAATGTTGATTTCAATAAAGACAACAAACGCGTAGCTTTCACGATCTCAACTTCAAAAGCACCGAATGATGTGTATGTTTACGATATTTCAAAAAACACATCAGAACGTTGGACTTTCAGTGAGGTCGGCGGATTGAACGCCAATAATTTTGTGGATTGCAGTTTAATTGATTTTTCGTCTTTTGATAAAGATTCACTCACCGGCAAAACGCGTCGCGTGCCTGCTTTTGTTTATAAACCGCGCAACGCGAAAGGAAAAATTCCGGTGGTGATTGAAATTCACGGCGGACCTGAAGGGCAGTATTTTCCAAATTTTTCTTCGCGCCGACAATTTTGGACGAATGAATTGGGTTTTGCGGTTTTAGTGCCGAATGTGCGCGGCTCAACAGGTTACGGCAAAACTTATTTGAAACTCGACAACGGTATGTTGCGCGAAAATTCGGTAAAAGATATCGGTGCTTTATTGGATTGGATTTCGACGCAGCCGGATTTGGATACATCGCGTATTGCAGTTTTCGGGGGCAGTTACGGCGGTTATATGTCGCTCGCGTGTATGACAAATTATAACAAACGTTTGCGTTGCGGTGTAGACTTGTTCGGCATTTCAAATTTCGTGACATTTTTGAAAAACACTTCAAGTTATCGCGCGGATTTACGTCGCGTCGAATACGGCGACGAGCGCGACCCGGCAATGGCGGCGTTTATGCAAAAAATTAGTCCGCTCACCAACATCAATAATATCACCAAACCGATGTTTATTTTTCAAGGTGAAAATGACCCGCGCGTACCGCTTTCCGAATCGGAACAAATGTTGGAGCAGTTGAAAAAAAATGGCGTGACGAGTTGGTACGTGCGTGCAAAAGACGAAGGTCACGGCATCGCCAAGAAAGCAAACGCCGATTATACTTATGCGGCGATTGCTCTTTTTTTGAAAACGTTTTTGGAGTAATTGACAATCGGTAACAGACGACGTAAATGACAATGGACAATAATTAATTATTGTCCATTGTCATTTACGTCGTC
>JAYTNA010000270.1:0-1674 GCA_043748865.1 Saprospiraceae bacterium | reverse complement strand
ACGACTCGACTAAAGAATTAATTACGATTGATATTTACACGGACAGTAATCCGCAAGAAACATTTTGGAGTTTATTGGATACGGCTCGAAATATTGTAGCAAGCGGCGACGGTTATACGGATAGGAATAAGCATTTCACCTCAAGTTGGTGTTTAGATACGGCGCAATGTTATATATTTATTATTTACGACCGCTACGGCGATGGCATGAACGGCGGTAATTACACGATTAAAAACGGACGCGATTCTGTTTTGGCGCAACTTATCAATCCGTTATTCGGTCGAAGAGAAGACAACGTTTTTTGTCCGAAAAAAATAATATCAAAACCAAATGCCGTTAATGACGTATCGAAAAATATTTTGCGTTTCGTGGCTACACCAAATCCTTTCGATAAATATTGTGAAGTTGAATTATTCGGCATCGAGCAAAAAGAGCGTGTCACGTTGAATGTTTTTGATGTTCAAGGAAAATTAATCACAACTTCCACACTCGCCCGATATAATGATACGATGCGCGGCATTATTATTTTAGATGAAGCACCGGCGGGAATTTATTTTATAAAAATGAAAGACCTACCGAATGAAAAAGCGTTTAAGTTGGTGAAAGAGTGATAAAACGAAATGAAAAATTACCAGCCTGAACCTGTATAAAATAATTATTTAAAAATTAGTCTCGTAACATTATAATAGAGAAAGCTAATATTTTATTGTATCTTTGTCGCATGAATTTCGAACTTCCGATTTGAAAATCTTTGTAATTTTTAAAACTTATAAAATATAGAGCCTTCGCTGCCGAAGATTTGAGAGAAGTGATGCGAGATTTAATCTTTTCGCGTCACGCCTTAAAAAAACTGCCGGCAGGGTATCACGATAACGTAGGAAGCAAGGTAAGTAAATTATTTTTAAGCATAATAAACCAAACTCGAAAAGTTCCGGTCAAAGTTTTAAACCTGTTAAACTTTAAATCTCTATTACCATGGCATCTATCAGCAAAGGCGTTGGTCATATCCGCCTGTTACTTGATCTATTTCTTATTTATTTTTCATTCGTATTAGCCGCCTATCTCAACGAAAAGAGTATCCCCATGTTTCAATGGTATCTGCCGGTTCTACTGATTATAACTTGGTATTTTTCAAGCAGAATGTCTAACTTGTACGACGAATTCAGAACTTCTCGGTTTATTGACGAGTTTATTTTGATTATTCCGAATATTTTACTTCAACTTCTTGCCGTCGTCTTTGTATTTTTCACCTTAAATCAACGTTTACGCTTACTCGCTTTTGCCTATCCTACCATTTTATTGATTGGTATGACGCTTTCTAAATACGGTATAAAAAAATATTTTCAAACTTTAAGAAGAAAAGGTAAAAACATAAAAAGCATACTGATTATAGGCACCGATACACTTGCCCAAAAATTTTGGGATGTTATTGATAATAATTCTTTATTCGGTTACAGGTTAGCAGGCTTTATCGGTGATACAAAACCTGCACAACTCAACGGATTGTACAAAGGAAAAATAGAAGACATTGATGCTGTCTTGCAACGCAGTAAAATAGAAGAAATAATTGTGGCAGTACCCGACTTCAGTGCTGCCAATTTAGAATATGTAATACGAATTGCGGATAAATACGCAGTACGTACCCGTTTTATTCCCGATTTTTTTCGCCTAAAT
>JAYTNA010000269.1:0-1949 GCA_043748865.1 Saprospiraceae bacterium | reverse complement strand
CCGGACATATTTTAGCTTTTGCTAACGAAGAACAAAAACACCGTTGGTTGCCGAAATTAGCGACCGGAAAACATATCGGAGCATGGGGTTTAACGGAAGCTAATACCGGTTCTGACGCGTTACGCATGACGACAACAGCCGTTCAAGACGGTGATTATTGGATAATTAACGGTGCAAAAAATTGGATCACGCACGGAAAAAGTGGTGACATTGCAGTCGTATTAGCGCGCACCGGTGAACTTTTAGATTCGCATGGCATCACAACTTTTGTCGTTGAACGTGGTACACCGGGGTTTCACGGCGGAAAAAAAGAAAATAAACTTGGTATGCGAGCGAGCGAAACGGCAGAAATGATTTTCGATAATTGTCGCGTACACAAAAGTCAAATTCTCGGAAATATTGGTGACGGTTTTGTGCAAGCAATGAAAGTTTTAGATGGCGGACGCATTTCTATCGCGGCACTTTCATTGGGTATTGCGCAAGGTGCTTACGAAGCATCCGTAAAATATTCAAAGGAACGCCACCAATTCGGCAAACCAATTTCAAGTTTTCAAGCTATCGCTTTTAAATTAGCAGATATGGCAACGCGCATTGAAGCATCGGAATTGTTGGTGCGGCAGGCAGCGGATATGAAAAATGCCGGAAAAAAAATGACGAAAGAAGCAGCCATGGCAAAATACTTTGCCTCCGAAGTTTGTGTTTGGGCATCGAATGAAGCTGTACAAATTTTCGGCGGTTACGGTTATACAAAAGATTTTCCGGTAGAAAAATTTTACCGCGATTCAAAATTATGTACTATTGGTGAAGGGACGAGTGAAATTCAAAAATTGGTGATTTCTAGGGAGATTTTGAAATGAAAATTAAATTAGCTTTATTTTCCGCATTACCTCATCAATCGCCTCCTTACTTTTCGGTATAACTCTGCTACTCTGACGCAAATTTGAAGTAGTGAGCAATACACCTTGTCGCGAAAAAAAACAAACCGATTTACCGATATTTGAAAAAGTTAACTCGTCGAACAAGGATTGCATTTGACGCAAAACATAAGCCGCTTCCGTCGTTTGGCAATTGAGCCAAATTTGTTTGTTTGGCGAAAGTGCGTTCAAATCCGGTGCCGTTAAAATTTCGATGAAGGATGATAAAGAAGTTTTTTCGACATTAATAAAGTCTATCGCCGCGTTCAAATGTTTGTAAATAAAAACCAACGCATCTGTATCCTTTTCTCGATAATAAAACGACAGGCTCGACAAAATTTGTAAGTTTATGTCCTCTCTATTTTTCTTTTTTCCGTAACGCCGTTGCTGTTCGCTCACATAATGCAATGCCTCGTGCGCAAATCGGTGTTGAATATCGGTGAAGCCGTCAATCGGATGTAATTCAAAATCCTCAATAGCGTGTTTTATTTCCGCTAAAAGTTCATCTAAATATGCTTGCCTATCTGCGTGTTTCAAATCTAAAATTGTTTGTCGCGCTTCTATTTTGAATTGCGCAAAACGTTCCTCCAAAACTTGTTTGAAAATTTCAAGACTCCCGAAATTATAGGTTCGAGAAAAATTACTTTCTAATGTGGTTAAAAATGAACGCTCGTGTTCAAATCCGGTCGGAGATAAGTGCATCTTTAATGGTGAGTGTGGCTGATGGCTAATGAATGATGTTTCTTTAAATTTGAATCTAAGAGAAACAAAACTTTCTACATCTAATTATTTATGGCGTATGTTACTTTTTTCTGAAAAGGGTAAAGATATTTTTACCTAACCTTATTTCAATTACGAAGTTAGGTAAATTTTGTTGAGAAAAATAAAATAAAAATAAAAATGCGTAAAGAAAAATTTTTTCTTTACGCATTTTTATTTTCAAAAAAGATTGTAACTATTTAGCACCGCGCTAAAATTATGGGATTTTGGATAAAAATCATAATTTTGTGAATAACAACGTTGAAACTTGAATTT
>JAYTNA010000268.1:0-10999 GCA_043748865.1 Saprospiraceae bacterium | reverse complement strand
TATGCGCTCCGACAGACTCAAGCGTGTATATTGACTCATATTACAACAAATATACAAAATTCATTTTGTTGCATTATATTTCTCAAACCAAGTATTGACCATTAACAATTAACAATTAACAATTATTTTTTATGCAAGAAGTATCAAAATATTTAGAACAGACAATCAAATCGGTATTACCTCTGCTGGAAAAAATAACCGACTTGGAATGCTCCTTGAAACCTACGGCTAACAAATGGTCGAAAAAAGAAATTCTTGGACATTTACTTGACTCGGCGTGCAATAATCAACAAAAATTTTTGCGCACTATGATTACGTCCGAATTACAATTTGTCGGCTATCAACAAAACGAATGGGTGTTGCTGCAAAATTATAATGCGGTAAAATGGAAAACGCTCATCAATTGGTGGGTTACTGTGAATGAACATCTTACGCATATCATTGAAAATACACCAAAAGAAACTTTGTCCCATACCATTCAAATCGTCAACGATGGACCTTTCACGCTCGAGTTTATAATGGCAGATTATGTTGAGCATTTGAAACATCACTTAAAACAAATTTTACCCGAGGCAGACTTGCAAAGTAATTTCGTGAATATTTATCCGTCAGGAACAAAATAATGGTTGATGGAAAAAATAATTAACCATTAACCATTAACCATTAACCATTAACCATTAATTAAGAAGCCCTCTACTCGAATTTCAAGTAAGAGGGCCATCCCAAAAACCAATCTTTTTATTAATGGTTAGTTATGAATTATAAATTATGAATCACTTTATTTATCATTCATCATTAATAATTAACTATCACTATTTTCTTCTCTTCTTTTTATCTGACGCGGTTAATTTTTCCGGTTTTTTAAATTCTAATGCCAAAGTAATTTCATGCGCCGAGCGCGTATAAGCATTGATATTTGCAATAGAACTGCCGTAAGAATAATAAATTTGAAAATTCGGTTGTTTCGTACCAACAAAAAAACCGATTTGACCCGTCGAACCCGGACGAAGAGATAATCCTGTTATTATTTTATCTTCCAAAAAACCTAATTTCACGTTAGCTTCCACTTCAAAACTGGTTGTCAAAACTTTTCTTAACAACAAAGAGGGCTCAACAGTGAAATTATTATCGCTCTTTAACTTGTATGAACTGTATGCTATAAATTCCTTGCCAAAATTGTTGCCGGTCGTTGAAGGCGAGCCATCTAACTTGCCGAGACGCGCTGTAATGAGGTTCGGTAACGTCAAAGAGAATGTCCATTTATCCACAGCGACACAAACACCGAAGGCTGCGTCAAAGTAAGTTACACCTAATGCGCGATCAATCGCAAGCGGATCATTGGCATCATTAAGCTGAATATTTCCGCCAGACAGTACGGATTGATCTAATTTAGTGGAGTGAATATCGGTCGAAAAACCGGCACTCCATTTAATATCGTTACCGATGTAACGATAAGCATAGGATAATTGTCCGCGAAAACGGCTGTAAACACCGAATTTTTCGGTCAGAATCATGCCACCGAGACCGACTTTGTTGGTGATGGGCGCATTAAAATTTATATCGTAGGTGGTTGGTGCATTTTGAAAACCTGCCCACTGATTACGCATATGTCCGAACAATTGAATTTTATCATCGAAACCGGCAAACGCCGGATTGATAATGTTCGGGTTAAAAATATAATGATTAAAAATGGCTTCGTCTTGTGCTGAGGTACAACGAAGAAGGAACAATGAACAATGAACAATGAGTATTATTTTTTTCATGATAATTTTTATTTAAAGAAAGTGAGTATTAATTGACAGTTGAAAGTTGACAATTGAAAGTTGACAACGACCAAATATTATCGGCGTTATCAACCTTCAACCTTCAACTTTCAACTAATGCATAATATTTACAGTACCTTTTACAACCTCATGTTGACCGACATTATCGGTACCTGTGAGTATATAGAAATAAATATCCTCCGGCAGTAATATACCATTGTCGCCGTCGCCGGTATGTCCTTTCCAACTGTCATTAATATAATTATCATTGAAATAGACTTGTTTACCCCACCGATTAAAGACTTCCAATTTGATTGCCGTAAAGCTGCATTTGTCAATTCTAAAGTTGTCGTTTTTACCGTCATTGTTCGGAGAAAGCACACGTGAGGCATCTAAACAACCTACACTTGTACCACTGACCGTAGCAGTTCCGGTAACTTGACAACCATTTTTGTCAGTGACTAAAACGCTGTAATTACCCGGTTTTTGTCCTGTAATAGAGTGCGCTATATCCTTACCTGACGTTGTCCATTGATAGGTATAAGGTGAAACACCGCCTTTAACAGCTGCATCTAAACCGTATTGGGCGTTAAGTGCTAACAGATTAAGATCCAATCTGTCCGGACTTGTCATGACTATCGTCACAACACAAGTCTTTCCTTTATTGTCCGTAATTTTTACGGTTTGCGAACCGGCTGCCAAACGAAATGCCGTTTGCCCTCCTTCACCGGAACTCCACATAAAAGTATATGGTGCTGTTAGCGTTCCCGAAAAACTTTTCACCGTCGCCGAACCGACGACATCGCCGAAACATTTTAAATCATAGCCGTTGTAAGCCGGATTTACGTTTTTAGCGACAGTCGCACAAGTGGCGGCATTAACGGGAATATCTTTGCGATTATCTGTACAACCTTGCGCATCTACCAACGTTACGCTATAAGTACCGGCAGACAGACCGCTAAAAAAACCCGTACTGTTTGTTGCACCGGTGCTGAGCGTAAACGTAAAAGGCTGTTTGCCGCCCGTTACTTTTACAGTAATCGTACCCGTCGAATCATTCGGATTAGCCACATTGACGGATGTAACATCTACCAATTTCAAATCGGAAAGCGTAGTGATTATATAGTCGCGTGTAATCACTTGCGGTATTGGTTTGGCACCGTCTTTAATGACGACGCGATATTTTCCGACTGATACGCCACCCAAATCTTTATTCGTTGAAACAACCACGCCTGCACTGTTTGTCCAAACATAAGAATACGGTGCTGCGCCGCCGGAAATAATAAGTTCAATTTTTGTATTTGCACTGTCACCCGCACAAGTCGCATTGGTAATATTGGTAGATTTAACTTCCAACACAACTTGTCTCAAAAAAATCGTATCATTAGATGATTGTAATGTACAATTATTAATATCTCTAACACTGACGCTTCTGATAGAGCCGGCGCAGAGATTGAACAAATCGCGTGTGAGTTCGCCTGTATTCCAACTGTACGTGTAAGGAGCTGTGCCGCCTTTTACATCCAAAATTATTGAGCCGACACAATTACCGGGATCCGGTGAAATTGTTTTTGTTATGACAATCGGATCGGGTCCACTGACCGGAATAATGGACGAGCGCGTTTGTCCTTTACCATCAACAATTGAAACCGTATAACTGCCCGCAACCAAATTTTTAATATCGTAGTTGATACTGCGTTGTGTAATATCTAAACGCACCGAATCTTTTTTACCTGAAGCATTATTTATCCAATAAATTACATATCCGGGTTCTCCGTTCTGAATACTCACCGAAATTCCGCCGTCTTGACTATCGGAACAAGTTGCGCGTTTCACGTTAGTGACAAAAGTTAAAGTGCAATAATCTTTACCGATGGTATATTGCGGAGACTCTTTGATACAGAAGGCTTGATCTCTCACAACAACGGAATAAGCACCGGCAGAAATACCGGTTCTATCTTTTCCGGTGTTACCGTCATTCCATTGATAAGAATAAGGCGGTAAACCGTCTTTGACATCAATATAGATGTTACCATCATTGCCGTTACAAGTTTCATTTTGTTTAGATTTCAAAGTGACTGTTAAAAGTGTACTTGCACCCGGAACGATAATATCGCCGGACACATATTTTTGTACGCCATCAGAAATCCTTACGATATATGTACCCGCACTTAAACCGCTAATTTTTGCACTGTCGTGCGAAATAATTAAGGCAGGATTTGATTTATTGTACCAATCAAAAGTGTATGGAGAAGCACCGCCCGTAAAATTTACGGAGATAGCTCCTCTCGCATCACCAACACAACCGGCAGGCGTAACATTGGTTGAAAGAATACTGATACCGGTAATACTACCGCCTATTAAAATATTTTTTGTATTGAAACATCCTCTGCAATCAGTAACAGTAAGGTTATAAGTGCCCGGACAAAGGTTGCCGCTTTGATCTTTTACACCCGACACAACGTTTTGTCCTGACCATGTGTAAACGTAAGAAGTGTTGCAACTGCCACCCGATACAGTTAAAAAAGCAGAGCCGTTGCAACCGCCGCTCGCAGAAAGCGTAGTGTAAACAATAGAAATAGAATCAGGTTGTTTGAGCGTATAGCTTGCCGAAGTTGAGCAATTGTATTTATCTGTGACTATGACCGAATAAGTACCCGGTTTTAAATTATTGATGTTTTGTTGAACACTCGTAAACGAAGGTCCCGACCAACCGAAAGAATAATTCGGTGTGCCGCCACTGACGTTGATATTGATGCCGCCATTGCCGTTTCCGTTACAAGTAACATCAGTAGCTGTTGCAGATGTGATTTTGAGTGAATCAGGCTCTGTAATAGTCGCATTACTCACAGCAGTGCAACCGACAGCATCTGAAACGCGTAAAGTATAAGCACCGCCGGATAAATTTAAAACACTTAATGCCGATGAAGTAAAACCATTCGGTCCAGTCCAAGCATAAAGATAGGGTGGCGTACCGCCGGAAACCGTTTCTGTAATCGCACCATTTGCTGCATTTTTACAAGTTACATTCGTTATTTGCGGCGACCCGATAACAACACCATCCGGCTGCGTGACATTCACAATCAATGGAGCTGTTGTACAACCGTTTGCATCTGTGACAATGATCATATAACTGCCGGCAGATAAATTAGCAATATCTTTTGTAGCAGCCGTGAAACCTGAAGGTCCCGTCCATGTGTAAGAATAAGGTGCTGTTCCGCCGGAAACGCTACCCATCACGATTGAACCGTTAGCTGCATTTTTACAACCAACAGGCGTAACGGTTTGAGTAGCAATACTCAATGTTGCCGGTTGCGTTAATGTAACAACTATGGGAGCGACGCTGCAATTATTCGCATCTTTAATATTCAAAGTATAAGTACCCGCAGCTAAATTTGAAATATCTTTTGTCGTTCCGGTAAAATTATTAGATGCCGTCCACGCAAAAGAGTATGGTGCTGTACCACCGCTCACATTTGTTGTAATTGAACCGTTGCCGGCATTATTACAAGTCAAGTTTTTCGCAGTTTGTGTTGAAGCAGCAAGTGCATCAGGTTGTGTTATTGTTACCAATAGAGGCGCAGTTGTGCAACCGGAAGCATCATTAACGTTCAAAGTATAAGCACCGGCAACTAAACCGGAGATGTCTTTTGTCGCAGCCGTGAAACCGTTTGGACCTGTCCAACTATATGTAATCGGTGCAGTTCCGCCTGAAATTGTGGTTGTGATAGCACCGGTACCGGCATTATTACAAGTTAAATTTTTCGCAGTTTGCAAGGCAACGGTTGCTGCAGTTGCACCTATTACATTTATTGTTCCCGAATTAACGCTGCAATTATTCGCATCACTGATGGCTACCGAATAAGCACCCGCAGTTAAACTTGCGATATTTTGTGTGGCAGCCGTAAAACCGTTTGGTCCTGTCCAAGCGAATTTTAATGGCGGCGTACCGCCTGTCGGCGCAATCGTAATAGAGCCGTTATTGCCGGCACAAGTCGCATTTTTTACAGTCGGCGTGCCGACAGCTAAAGTAGAAGCAGCATTGCTCACAACTATACCCGATTGTACGACGCTGCAATTGCCCGCATCTGTTACAGTGACCGAATATGATCCGGCAGCTAAAGTCGAAATATTTTGTGTAGTTGCCGTGAAACCAACGGGTCCCGACCAATTAAATTTAATAGGCGCAGTACCACCTGTCGGCGCAATCGTAATTGAACCGGTGCTTGAACCACAAGTTGCATTAGTCACAGTCGGCGTACCGAGTACTAAAGTTGATGCAGTTGTACCAACTACCACACCGTTTTGCATTGCAGTACATTTATTCGCATCCTGAACAGTTAAATTATAAGTACCCGCCGCTACAAGCGTTAAATTTTGCGAGCTTTGCGTTACATTATTACCACCCGTCCAGGTATATGTATAAGGTGAAGTGCCACCCGTTACGGAAGCAACAGTTGCACCGCCGTTAGATTGATTGCAATTCGCATTCGTTGTGCTTACAGCACCGATAACAATCGCTGTTGGTTCTGTTACAGTATAGCTTGTTGTGTAAGCACAGCTTTTCGCATCGGTAACAGTCAAAGCATAAGTACCGGCAACAAGTCCGGTAATACTTTGCGATGTACTCGTAAACGAGGGTCCCGTCCAAAAAAAAGTATAGGGCGATGTGCCGTTACTAAGCGCAATCAAAATCGCGCCGTCTTTAGAACCTTTACAAAGCGTATTCGTTATCGTCGGCGTTGTTGAGATTGCCGGCGGCGACGTAATTGTAAATTGAGAAGGCGTAATCGCACAATTTTTAGAGTCAGTTATAGTTACGGTGTAATTTCCGGCTCCTTTATTACTGATATTTTGTGTTACTTCTCCACTACTCCAAACAAAAGTATAAGGCGCAACGCCTCCCGTAATAACAAGATTAATAGAGCCATTCGGTGTATTGCCACAAGTTGAATTAGCGGAAGTACCGGTCGGTGAAATCACATTCGGTTGAGTGAGCGTAAAAACATCTGTTTTAGTTGCAGCACCACTTGTTACAGTGACGTTATAAGTACCGGCACTTAAAGTGCTGATGTCTTTTAATGTGGATGTAAAATTTTTCGGTCCCGTCCAAGAATAAGTATAAGTACCTGTACCGCCGGAAACTGCGAGCGTAATGCCGCCGTCACCGCCGCCGTTACAAGTAATGTTTTTTAAAGTGGATGTTTCATTAACCGGCATTACTATGACAACTGCATTGGCAGTCACATTTGTCGTTGCCGGCAAAGCAGCACCTACAACTTTTTTTACATCACCATCTAAAACCGAAAATTTAAGCGGCTTACCGTCAAAAGTAACGGCACTCCCCGGTGTTGCAAGTAATTTGAAGCAGGCTTCATACATAACTGTTCCGTCAGGTACAGATATACCTAAACCGGAAGCTGATTGCCACAAAAATGTTAAAGTACCCGTCGTATTTGCCGGTGTAGTAAAAACATTACTTGGCGTACTTATCGTTGCGGGCGGCGTGAGCGTTTCTGTACCAAGTGCGCTGCTTTTCAGCGATGCACTCACCAAACTTATTTTTGTAGAATCCCAGTGCATTGACCAATTCACATTCGCAATATTGGTAAAATTTTTAACTGACACATTCATACAGACATTGTCACCAACATTTCCGGTAGCCGGATTCGATGTAAAAGTAACAACGCTATTTGGGGTTCCTCCGCCGCTGATCGAGACCGTACCATTCTGTGCAGTAAGTCCGACATTAAATTGTCCGATGGAAGGCACACTACGCGCTACGCTTGAATTGGCTGTAAGCGTTTGTACTACTGTTGATGTACCGCCATTGCCGATTGCCGTAAAGCAGGCACGATATAAAACAGAATTATCAACGAGTGTTTTAGCCGTTGCAGATGTATAATTAAAATTTAAAGTACCTGTACCTGATGATGAAGTTGTGAAATTTGCTGCCGTAACACCCAATGTCGCATTGAAAGCAGAAACGGAATCGAAACGCAAAACAGTTGCATCCCAAGACATATTCCATTTACCGGAAATAATGTTTGTGAACGTTTTAGTCGTTACGTCTTCACAAACTTTTAGTCCGTTTGCAACGGACTGTGTGTTTGTTGCCACCGTTATCGGTTGACTGTTTGCGTCCGGTGGAACGCCCAAAAAACTGAAATTGATTTTAACGGGTGCATCGTTACCCGATAAATCTCTTTGTACCACTTCTGCGGTGGTACAAGTATTGCCAAGTTTCATCCAAAAATTGGTAGATGCTGCCTGAGCAACAAATACTAATTGAAAAATAGATTGACCGTCCGGTACAGTTGCTACCGATGACGAAGCATTCCAAGCGATAATAGCACAATTCGGTTTTCCTGTCGGCGAATTAGCGACTAAGAGTGCTGCATCCGGCATGTTTTTGTTCTGAATACCGACAAATTTTAAAAGTGAAGCATCCCAATCAGCAGAATACTGAAAACTGACAATCCTTGTAAAATTTGTCACTACGAAATTAATACGTACCGTATCACCCACATTCGGTGAAACAGTATTCGGCGATGCCGCAAAAGATACGTTCTGAGATTGCGCTAAAACCGTCAAAAACATACCCAGTAAAAGCGGAACGAGGCGTGTAAATAGTCGTTTAGTCATAAAAAATTAAAGGTTTTTGGAAATGAAAAAAAATTATATTTAGTTGACAATTGACAATTGACAACGACAAACTACAATCAACATTGTTAGTTGTCAATTGTCAATTAAAATCTATTCTTTAAGTATTTTCTGTATCAAACAATTACTATCGTGGCAAGCGCGAATGATATATGTACCACTCGGTGCACCTTCCAAAGATATATATTCTTTTTCGTAGCCGACAACACAACGTTTTACTTCCGAAAAAACTTTTTCGCCAACAACGGAAAAGATTTCTAAACGCAAAGTGCCGGCAGTGCCTATATAATATGGTACTGTGATACGGCTGTTAAAAGGATTCGGAAAAACGGAATAGAGTTTAAAATTATCGGAATTGAGTAAATCGTTCGTGGCGTTCGGTTTCATCACAGAAACTTGTCCATCTATATGTTTCACGGCGAGGTCAGCTAAACCGGCATTGACAGCTTTAAACCGCACCGGTACATCCACGACAGCAAGTGCGCTTTTAGCCGTTACGCTATTCGTTTTGAAAACAAGTCGAAAAAGTTTGAGAGAATCTATAGTTGTAGCGAAGGGCTTATTCGGTGTTGTCCACAAAAAGCGTAAGAGACCGTTATCAATATCTCTTGTACCAAAATTATCGAGACCCGAAGTAAGTGGTAAAGATAAACTGTCTGCCGAAACGTATTGCAGAACAGTAGGATCCCACTTTAAAGTAAATTGTAGTGCGCTTAAACTATCTTTCGTCGTTAATCGCGAATACACGATAACATTCTCGCCGGCTTTCACAGAAACAGTCGGTAAACTGATTGTGACTTGCGCGGAGAATACTGAAACGAAAAAAAAGTAAAAGATGAGCGTGTATATATGCTTCATCAGTAAAGGTTTTTGGGTTAGTTATCATTTATCATTTAACATTTATCAGTTGGTAATTATTAATTTTTATTAATGAAATTGAATTCATTTTAAACTAATAACAAAAACTGATAACTGATAACTGATAACTGATAAATAACAACTAATAACTAATAAATCGGTTATCGCGAACAATACAGTAAATGTGTACGCAATACTTGGCATATCGTTACAAAAGTCCGGCAAACAAAATAGCGCAGGCTTTAAATTTGCTTTGAGTTTTGAGTTTTGAGTAATAATAGATTAGCTCATACCTCATGGCTGACTGCTCAAGGCTCATTTAATAAATAAAAGCATTGGACTGAAATTCGAAAATCCCAGATAAGAATAGATGCTGATAGTTTCGGTTTGTGCGTAGTATTTATGATGCATGGGACGATTATATTAATAAGACACTACAAAAATAACGAGTTTTTATTGATTGTCAATATCCGAGTGCAAAAAACTTTGTTAATGGCATAGAAGCAAGAATTTCTGTCTTTAATTTATAAATTCTAAAATAAAAATATTGCACCGGTATTTAAAAAAATATCGAAACAAAATATCGAAAATTCGCAAGGTATTTTTAAATAAAATTATTTTCGTTAAAAATGTGACGTATTTAGTAGCTATCTGTCTTTTTATTACATCACGTGCAAAATATAATTTTGAAATTTTCAAACGCGGTGCCCAATAAAAAATTATTGAAAAGTTTTTAAATTAAAATACAACCATGTTTTTTGCTTATTTCTTGCTTACTATTTATTGCATCTGCATACTCATCACGACAATTTATTGCGTGATGCAATTAGATTTATTGTATTGGTATCGTCAACGTGTAAAAACGCAACTGCCGAATCTAAAAGAATTTCCGATGGTGACTGTTCAGTTACCGATTTACAACGAACAGTTTGTTTCTGAACGTTTGATTGACAACATCATCAAATTAGAATATCCGAAAAACAAACTCGAAATTCAAGTCCTTGACGATTCGAATGATGAAACTGTTGAAATCGTTGCACGCAAAGTAGCTGAATATCAAGCACAAGGTTTTAATATTCAACACATTCGTCGCACCGACCGTACAGGTTTCAAAGCCGGAGCTTTGAAATATGGTTTAACACTCACCGACAGCGAGTTCGTTGCCATTTTCGATGCAGACTTTTTACCAAATACCGATTTTTTACTGAAAACAATTCCGCATTTTTATAAAGACCCGAAAATTGGTGTCGTACAAACACGTTGGGAACATTTGAACGAAGATTTTTCTTTGCTCACGCGTTTACAAGCGATGCAATTGAATGTGCATTTCGCGATCGAGCAAGTTGGCAGACAAAGTGGCGGATTTTGGTTGCAGTTTAACGGTACTGCCGGCGTTTGGCGTAGAAAAACAATCGAAGATGCGGGTGGTTGGCACTCGGATACATTGACAGAAGATTTAGATTTAAGCTATCGCGCTCAATTGAAAGGCTGGAAAATTGATTTCTTGGAAGACGTTGGTACACCGGCAGAATTACCCGCAGAAATGAATGGCTTAAAAGCGCAACAATTCCGTTGGATGAAAGGGGGTGCAGAAAACGCCCGCAAACTTTTGAAATTGGTTTGGGGATCTACTTTGAGTACATCGCAAAAAATTCATGCTTCGCAACACTTATTGGCAAGCGGTGTATTTATGACTTTACTTGTTGCCGCGATTG
>JAYTNA010000267.1:0-4621 GCA_043748865.1 Saprospiraceae bacterium | reverse complement strand
TAAAGTACCATTATTGGGTGGTGTTTGGATATATAATTTATCGGTGACCACGTCAATAGCATATAGCGTTGTTGTACTCGCACCGGCTGAATTATTGGTATAAGCTACTTCCGATACCGAGTGTGTGCCGGGATTAAGTATGCCATCTGTAGCTGCAACCGCACCTGTTTCAGGATTTAACCTTAGATTTTGACCTGCGTTTGTTACCAACCGCATTCTATCAACAGTTGGATTAAAATCCAGACCAACGACTGTGCCGGTGATACTCGGTGTGAAAGGTGCTGCACCAATTGCCCGTGCCGTACCTGAATCAGGTTGAATCACATAGACGCGACTGGCACTACTGATGCCGTAAAGTTGCCCTGTAGCGGGTCGAAAATCAATGGCTAAAATTTTTTCATCCGCTACTAAACCGGTAATTGCTATGCGTTTAGTAATTTGAGAAGGGTCGCGTGCGTTGAGTTTTAACAGGGTATTATTGTCGTTCAAAGCGACAATATCTGTATCGAATTGAGGCGCATCAACAGGTGCCTCTCTACAATAAAAAAGACTCAAAAGAACAATTAGGACTAAATTAAGCCTTAAAATTTGGAAGGAAAATTTTTGTACATTTTTCATCGGAAAAAATAGTTTTGATTAATTAAAAAAATTATTAAAAAACATAATCATTTCTTATTATTTCATTTACGAAAATTGTGTACTACTTAGTTCTTTTTTCTCGAAAAAAAACGCAACCATCTGTGTTGAATAATGGTGATTAGGTGTAAAGGCTAAACACATAGCATCGGGAGCATCTATTTCTTTGATTTTTGCGATAAGTTTTTTATGATGCTGCTTAGAAATTCCTGGGTGATGCCGACATAAGAAGCGATGAGTTTGAGTGGTCAACATTGATAAAAAACTTTTCAAAAAACTTTTCAAAAGTTTAAAGTAAAAAAAATAAAGTCACGTCTTCATTATTGTACGGCAATGACGCATAAAAATTAAAGAAACCGGTTAATTCAATTTTTATTTATCATTGTCGGAAATTATTTTTCACAATTAAAAAAATAACAAAATGGCACGTCCAATTTTTAAAATTTTAGGTCTCGGCATTATTGCAAGTGCGGTTTTATTTTTAATTTCCGTTTTACTATTCAGTATGCTTAAAATTGCTTTTATCTTATTGGCAGTCGGAGGTTTGGCAAAATTATTTTTAAGAAATAAATTTCAAGGCGGTTTGAACGGCGATTTTCGGCAGAGATTTAATTCAGGTAGTAATGTTGATGCGCTTTACGATTTCAACCACAGTCAAAAAAAATTTCACAGAAATCGCGAAATTGTTTCAATCAACATTCAGTAAGTAATCAATAATGAACAATGAATAATTTTATTCAAATTGGTTTTCATCAATTTTTTTAAAGTAAAAACAGCGTTTATTGAGGATTTACTTCTTAAAAGTTTTTTTAAGTATTTAACAATCAAATTTTTTAAAATTATGTTCAGAAATCATAATTATGCCGGCAATACACAAGGTTGTAATACCGGATTTAAAAACCACCACCAAGCAGCGCGTTTCCAAAATTGGGGCGGACAATTGCGCAGACCGAAACACAATGTGCCGGTAAATATCGAAGAAACTGAAACAAATTACATCGTCAGTGTTTATGCCACCGGATTTGCAAAAGCCGATATAAAAATTTCGGCGACAGATGATTTGCTTTATATCTCCGGCACACGTACCGTTGATGAAAATTACAAACCGGAATTTATCCGCCAAGAGTTTCCGATAAGATCGTTTGAACGCATATTGCAATTGAACGGGCAAATTGCCATCGGCGAAATTAGTGCGAAACAAATTGATGGCGTATTAATTGTCACTTTGCCGAAAACGCCGGGAGCACAGATTCAAACTAAAGATGTTACGGTAGATTAATTAGATTTCGGGTTGTAAATTAATATTTGTGAGTTATAAAAAAAAGCGTGGAAATTAATTTTTTCCCCGCTTTTTTTTATAACTTATAACTATTAACTCATAATTCATAATCCATAACTCATAACTTTACCACAAACGCTTTCATAACCCGACAACATTTGTTGCTTTTTAAAAAAACTTCTGCAGATTTTTGCGAATTGAATGTACCTAATAAAATTTTATACAAAGGTTTTTCATTTTTATCAGTACTGATTTGCACAAAAACATTAGAGCAGTTTTGTTTTCTAAATTCACTCACGGTTTTTTCAACATTATCGGCATTAGAAATACCGGCGACTTGAACGGCGAATTTTCCTTTTAAATTACTTTTTGATTCTACTTTATACAAACCGGTTTTACCTAAATTAATATTACCGGTATTGACGGATTTTGTCACAACCGTATTGTACTCTGTTGGAACACTTTTCGGACTGACAATAGTTCTCGTCTTTTTTTCCGATATTTTTTTCACCGATTTGGTGCGCACTTCTTCCCGATTTGAAGCCGGTTCGATTGTAGAATTTGAAATAAAATGCGCATCGCTGTTCTTCTCAATCAACTCGATGTGTACGGGTACAACATCTGATTCGTTTTTAATGCCTAATTTTCCGGCAGCTGCACGCGATAAATCGGTTAAATGATCGCTGACGAAAGGACCTCTGTCGTTAATACGTACAATAACGGAACGCCCATCGTCTGTACGTGTAATGCGCACCAATGCGCCGAAAGGTAATGAGCGGTGAGCAGCAGTGAGTTCGTCATGATTAAAAATCTCACCGCTTGCAGTTCTGCTTCCCTGAAATCTTGTTGAATAAACGGATGCTAAACCATTTTCATTAAAGGCTAATGTTACTGATGTTACAAAAAATAACATCAATAAGATAATTGTAAGTCTCATAGTTCTAAAAATTATGTGTGAGTTTTGGTTTTAATGTTGGCTTTGATAACACAAGATACAGTTAATTTAATTTACTGTGCAAATTAATTAACACATTTTTTTAGCTGTCAGCTATCAGCTATCAGTTTTTAGCTTTGGCTTTTTTGGAAAATAAATATGTTTTATTGCGATTAAATGCTAAAATTGATAGTTTTTCTATTTTTATTGATTGCTAACGGCTGACGGCTGATAACTGATAGCTTAAATAAAATACATAAAATGCGATACCAAACGCCGCTTCAAAAGGCATATCTAACCAAAAAGAAAGAAAAACATTGAGATAAAAAAACAATACTAAAAATTGCTTTCGGAAATCGCTATTTAAATACAGCGGTAGAAAAAAACCGGATAAAAAAATAATTAAACCGACAATACCCGTGCCATCTGCAACGATAAGCAATTGATTGTGTGGTAATTTTGGCGACCAATTGTTGAATTGTTGTACATATACTTCGCCGATTTCCGAAAATACATCTCCCGCACCTACACCAAAAATCGGTTCTTTTTTTAAAACTTGTATGCCGGCATCTATTGAAATCCATCTACCGGCATCGGAATACGCTTCGCCTTCTCCTTTTTTATACATCAGAAAATCCCAACGCGCATAATTCATGCGATTATGAAAACTCGGAATAAAATGATAGGCGAGGTATGGTAAGAAAAAAGTTAAAACTAAACCCGCCAAGCCAATGCGCCAGCGTTTTTCGTAGAATATCCACAGAAAAAAGAAAACAAATAAGGACACATAAAAAATTATCAAACCGCTACGCACTGCTATTATATGTAAACCGGCAATTAAAAAGCCGACAAGTATTTTTATAAAAAATATTTCGCGTTCATCGCGTGCATAAAATTTTTGACGAATTAATTCTAAACCGATAAAAATTGTAAAACTTAATTGGATACTGTATCGAATATGATCGCGCATAAACGGCATCGGCGTACCGCGATTTAATAATTCTGTTATTTGAGTAAAATGCAGCGCATAATTGGCAAGTATAAAAAAAGTAAATCCGGTAACGAAGAATAAAGTAAAATATAAAACGCCGTAAAATTGTTGGCGAGAAATTTTTGGTAAAAAATAAAAAGCAAGCGGTAAAATGAAAAAAGGTAATTTAATCCGCATACGCTCCAACCAATAATATATATCGTGCGACCATAAGCCGCTTATCAACACCAAAAAAAACGGAACGGTAATTGAAGCCAATGCCAAACGATAATTACGAGATTTATTAACTACTTCAAAACCTAAACGCAATTTTATTTTTTTCACATCCAAACGCAAAAAAGCAACCGCCACAAAACCCCACATCGCGACCGACATCAAAAAGAATGACCAAGTCATGGCAGCAGAAAGCATACAACAGAAAAATACTGTCATGTCTGTTCTGTCAATACGTTGAAAAAATTGGTTTATTAATGTACTTTTGCGCAAAATCAATTAATATTTTTTATGTTCACAAAGGTACAAGAAGTCATTGATGAAATTATCGCCGCAGAACCGAAAACAAAAGAAGAGATTGAAACTTTTCGCATTCGTTTTCTTGGCACCAAAAATATAATTAAACCCTTTTTCGGTGAAATCGGTAAGGTGGACAACGCGCAAAAAAAAGACTATGGCGCGTTGGTAAATAAAGCCAAAACAACTGCCGAAGAAAAAATGGTAGCTTTGCAAGAACAATTAGACACTTTGGCTTTCGCGCCGGAAGTTGCACCGTTCGATTTAACTG
>JAYTNA010000266.1:0-9382 GCA_043748865.1 Saprospiraceae bacterium | reverse complement strand
CCTTTCGGTGAATATCCTATGCGTCCGCACTTATCGCACAATGACGGGAGAAAAATTGATATTGCGTTTTTCTATTTTGATGCGGATATTAAACAACGCACGAATGAACGCCCGTCGTGGTTAGGCTACGGTGCTTCGGAAGGTCCAAAACTTGGTGAACAAGATCAACCGACTTACTGCGCACAAAAAGGTTATTGGGCATATAGTTTTATGAAACGCATCACGCCGCAAAACACACGCATCGCTTTCGACGCACCGCGCAACCGCGATTTTATGCGCTACTTACTCTCCGACAATCGCGTTCAAACAATTATGATTGAACCGCATTTACAAACGCGATTGGGTTTGGATAAAAATAATAAAGTTAAATCGCCGCCGTGTATTTCCGTCCGGCATGATGATCATATTCATGTGAGTATTTATTAAGGAATGAGAAAGAAATAAGCAAATAAAAAATCCGAATGGGCGTTTTAGAGAAAAATAAAACCGTGAGACTCCTATTTCCTATTTTTTTGTTTCTACTTGGTGTTTACACTTGTACGGCACAATCTTCCGCACATTCCGCTTACCAAAAACCTATTACCGTTTCCACCGATTTTGCCGACATGGAAAATGTTATGGCTGACTTAGCGAACACCATCATTAATGATACAGTTTATGCGCACCGCTTGGAAGCGAATGAAAAGTTAGTCCCGTTGATGCGCCATTTCCTTTCAACACCACAATCGTTTGATTATGCTTTTAAAAAATTGGAAGCTATTTCTGTTTTGCAACCCGCCGATAAATCTTTTCGATTAATTTCTTGGGCGTTTTATACAAGTGATATTGAAAGTAAACATTTCGGTTTTATTCAACTCAATAAACCAAAATCTACTTTTATTGAATTGAAAGAACAAACGCTGAATGTAAATAGTATTCCGCTCGACGAAACTTTGACGGCTGAAAATTGGTTGGGGGCTTTATACTATAATATCAAACCGTTTAAAACAAAAGGCGGGACTAAATATTTATTATTCGGTTTGAATTTAGGCAACGGCGCAGAAAAAACAAAAATGTGCGAAGTGCTTACCGTTAAAGGAAATCACATCAGTTTGGGCGCACCTGTTTTTGAAAATACGGAAAAACATAATGCCAAAAAGAAATATCGTATTGCCATAACTTTTTCAGGCGAAGCCGGTATGCGTTTGAATTATGATGAAGAGATGAAAGAAATTGTTTTCGATCACGTTCAAGAAGTACCTACGAATGAAGGTATGACATACGTGCCGGACGGCACGTATGAGGCGTATCAATTAAAAAAAGGGGTGTGGCAATACATCGAAAAACTCGCCAATACAGAAATGAGCGAAGCACCGCGCCCGAAGCCTATTTTAGGTCAGCGCATCAAAGTACGCGATGCCAACCGCGATGAAGCAAAAAGTTTTCAGTGGCCTGAGAAAATAAGAAATTGATGGTTGATGATTGATGGTTGATAAAATGAAAATCTTTTTTGAAATTATTTTTTGAAAATCTTTTTTGAAAATCTTTTTTGAAAATCTTTTTGAAAATAAAAACGCGCAAAGAAATTTATTTTTCTTGCGCGTTTTTATTTTTTAAAACCAAGATTAAAGGATTTAAAGATTTGCAGGATTTTTCCGAAAAAGATTTTTATTTATCCATTGTCCATCGTCCATTGTCCATCGTCCATTAATAAATATTTCTATTCAAAAAATCATTTTTGAATTTGCCTTGCGGGTCGTATTCTTTTACTAAATTCATAAAATCGGCGTAACGTTCATAACGTGCGTGAAGCATTGCAGGATTTATCGTAAATAATTTCCCCCAATGCGGACGATAATTAAACGGTGTAAGTTCGGCTTCAATCATCGGCAAAAGTTGCATTACTTCCGGAATATTTTGTTTCCAAGTGAAATGTATTGCAACAGAATCTTGTTTATAAGCTGTACTCATCCAAAAATCGTCGGCGGCAATCGTTCTGATTTCCGTAATCATGATTTGCGGAAAAATTAAATCGCGTTTTTTTTCTAAAGCTAAAATAGCATCTACCGCATTGTGTCGCGAAACAAAAAATTCGGATTGCAATTCTTGTCCACTGCTCGGCGTGAATCCCATTTTGAAATGCGGCAGTCGCTCGTACCAAGGTCCGGCAATACCAAGTTGTTCGGTACAATTTTCGGCGGATGCGGATGTTATCGGATGCAGGTTTCTTGTCGCTGCTTTTGCACCATAAAAATCCGTGGCGACATTCGACATTGCAACGCGCGACTTCGCGTCTCTGCTTTTCACCCAAACTTGACTTACCATTTGTTTTTGCCAATCGGTAAACAAACTCACGCTGTATCCGCTTGACATAATCGCCTCAAAATTTTCGACAAGTTGTTTCAACGGTAAATCTTGATACACATCTTGTCGCACCGAATAAGTTTTTTGAATATTCAACGTTACTTTTGTTACAATACCCAATGCGCCTAAACCGACAACAGCACCGTTAAATTTGTCGCCATCTTTTTCACGACTTAAATTCACGACATCGCCATTTCCCGTCACCATTTCTAATGCGGCAACGGCTGTCGCCAAGTTTCCGTTTTTCACACCCGAACCATGCGTCGCTGTTGCACATGCGCCCGCCACCGATATATGCGGCAACGAAGCTAAATTGTGCAAAGCATAGCCGCGTTTATCCAATTCCGGCGCAAACTGTCCGTATCGCACACCGGACTCTACGGTTACAGTCATCGCTTTTTCATCTAAAGCCAATACTTTGTTCAATTCTTTTGTCGAAATTTGATTGGCGGGACTATCGGCAATATCGTTGAAACAATGACACGAACCGAGTGCTTTTTGTTTGTCCAATTTTTTTACGAGGGCTTGCACCTCTTCCACCGTTTTTGGTTCGTATAAATTTTCTGCTTTATAAGTGTAATTGCCTGCCCAATTTTTGCGAACCGATTTTAGTTTTGGTTTTAATTCTTGTTTGCACGCGCTCATCGGCAACAGCAAACTACCGGCAACAAGTACTGAAGATGTTTTTAAAAAAGTTTTTCTTTTCATTGTTGTTGATTGGTTTATGTAATTTTAAAGACCATTATAAAAGTTTAGAAAATTCAACAAAATTAATCTATTCTCTGAAATTTAACGCTAATAATTTAAAACACAACATAAATTGTTAAAATGAAAATTAATTAGTCAATTTATTTCGATAAACGACATGGAAATAATATTTTTGTCCTGTAAACTGTACTAAATAAAAATTTACATAAATAATATAAATGAACAGAAGAGAACTGATCAAAAACGTCGGGCTCATACTCGGTGGTACACTTTCCGCTCCGACACTCTTTGCGATGAATCGTCGAGAAAAAAACCTACCCCCCATCGGTTCGGATTTCAAATTAACCGCGCAACAAAGACAAGTGGTTGCCGAAGTTGCCGAAACTATTTTGCCGAAAACAAACACGCCGGGTGCAAAAGATGCCGGCGTTCCCGCTTTTATCGAAATGATGCTGCAAGATTGTTACGAGCAGCCGGAGTGTAATGCTTTCTTTGACGGCGTAAGAAATTTAGAAACCGCCGGCTTTGTAAACATGGATGTCGCAAAACGTATTGAAACGCTGAAAAAAATAGAACTTGATGCAAAAAAATTACCTTACGGCGCAGCTTCGTTCTGGCGACTTATGAAAGAATTGACGCTCTTGGGCTATTACACATCCGAAGTTGGTACAAAAGCCTCTTTCGAGTATGTTCCTATTCCCGGAAAATTAGAAAATATAAAAATTAAATCGAATCAAAAATCTTATGTTTACTAAGTTATAAACTGTGAGCTGTGAGCTATGAGCTGTGAGCCGTCTGCTTTTTAATTTAAAAAGTTCGCTACCCATAGCTTACTGCTTACAGCTCACAGCTTATAGCTCATAGCTATTTTCAATAATGAATCTTAATATAGAATCAACTAAAAAAAATACTTTCGATGCCATCGTTGTCGGTTCCGGTATGACGGGTGGAATGGCGGCAAAAGAATTGACCGAAAAAGGTTTGAAAGTTTTGATGATTGAACGCGGACGTGAAGTAAAACACGTTACCGATTATAATACCATGTTGAAAGATCCTTGGGAATTTCAACATCGCGGAAAAGTGCCGATGCACTCTGCCGAAGAACGTTGGGCGAATAATCGCTTTTGGGGATTAGCGAATGAAGAAGCCGGCGAATTTTTCACCAACGATAAAGATAATCCATACATAGAAAAAAGACCTTTCGATTGGATTCGCGCTTATCACACCGGCGGAAAATCTATGCACTGGGGCAAACAAAGTTATCGTTGGAATAAAGAAGATTTTGAAGCCAACGCAAAAGAAGGTATTGGTGTTGATTGGGCGGTGCGTTACGATGATATTGCACCTTGGTATACTTACGTTGAAAAATTTGTCGGCGTGAGCGGTCAAGCAGAAGGTTTAGATGTGTTGCCGGACGGACATTTTTTGCCGCCGATGTTGATGTATCCGCCGGAAGTATTGTTCAAAGAAAAAATGCGCGAAAAATTTAATCGCCCGGTAACTATTGGTCGCGTGGCGCACTTAACTGTTCCCGAACCACAACATTTAGCTGGCGGACGCGCTACTTGTCAGTATCGTAATAAATGCTCGCGCGGATGTCCTTACGGTGCTTATTACAGTTCGCTTTCCGGCTCTATTCCGGCGGCGATGAAAACAAATAAACTTTCCATCTTACACGATTCTATTGTGTCGGAAATTATTTACGATGACAAAAAAGAAAAAGCGGTAGGTGTGCGCATTATTAATCAGAAAACCATGCACGTTGAAGAATATTTTTCAAAAATTATTTTTCTGAATGCCGGTTCGATGAATACTTCTGCATTGATGTTGAACTCAAAATCAAAACGTTTTCCGAACGGTTTTGGTAATGACAGCGATCAAGTCGGCAGAAACGTCATGGATCATCATCTCGGTTCCGGTGCGAGTGCTACGATTGATGGATTCGAAGAAGATTATATTTTCGGTAATCGTCCAAACAATTTATACATTCCGCGTTTCAGAAATTGGGGCAGCGATAAACAAACCAAATTTTTGCGCGGTTACGGTTATCAAGGCGGTGCAAGTCGAGAAGGTTGGGGTCGGGGTGTCGGTGCAGATGGTTTCGGTGCCGATTTTAAAGAAGATTTAACAAAACCCGGCAGGTGGACTATCGGTTTCGGCGGTTTCGGCGAAGTTTTACCAAATCCGAATAACCGGATGTATCTCGACGAAAGCAAAAAAGATAAATGGGGTATTCCAATGATTGTTTTCGATGCCGCTTTCGGTGAAAATGAATTGGCGCAACGAAAAGATATTGTCGAATCAGCCAAAGAAATGTTGGACGCTGCCGGATTTAAAAATATCAACGGTTACGATGTGGGTCGCGTTCACATGGGTCTCGGCATTCACGATATGGGAACGGCGAGAATGGGTAAAGAAATAAAAACGTCGGTCGTTAATAGTTTTAATCAAGTGCATGCGGCTAAAAATGTTTTTGTAACTGATGGTGCCTTTATGGCTTCGTCTTCGTGTGTGAATCCTTCAGTAACATACATGGCGTTCACCGCACGCGCTGCGGATTATGCCGTTGCAGAATTGAAAAAACAAAATTTAAAATAAGATAATGGTTGAGGGTAGATGATTGAAAAAAATTTCGTGTACTTTGTCTGAATCAGGATTTGCAGGATTTAAGAATTTTTAGGATTAAATAAATTCAGTCTAAAATTTTAAAAATCCTAAAAATTCTTAAATCCTGCAAATCCTGATTCAGACAATGTACACTCAAAAATTTAAAAATTCTGATTTATTATGCAAAGAAGACAAGTTATAAAAAGTGTTGCGCTTGGTTTCGGTAGTTTGCTGACATTACCGGCTTGGGCAAATAATTGGAATAAAGAGCGGATTATTTCTAAGGAATTCCTTTCCGGTAATCAAGAAAATATCTTGGCGGAAATAGTTGAAACAATTATTCCCGAAACGACTACACCCGGTGCAAAATCTTTGGGTGTTGATAAACTCATTCAAAAATTAGTGACGGATTGTTACGGCAAAGAAGCAGAAATAAAACTCGCTGACAGTTTAAATAAAATTGACGCTTTAGCCATAAAAAATGTCGGAAAATCTTTCACAGATTTAAATGGGACTGAACGACTTGATTTATTAACAAGTATCAATGCTTCCGATAATGCCGAACTTAAAGAAATTTTAAAAAACCTGAAAGGAATGACCATCAATGGGTATACCAAATCCGAATATTTCATGACGAACTTGACCGATTACGAATTTGCACCGGCGCGGTTTTACGGGTGTGTACCTGTTAAGTGAAAGTTGAAAATTGAAAGTTGAAAATGTACTGATTGTAATAATTATGGACTTAGTATTGTACAATTTATTTTCGACTTTCAATTTACAAAACTTTCAACTTTCAACTTTCAATTTTCAACTAAAAACATGAATTTCAATATTGATAGCGTAAAAGCTCGCACTTACGATGCCATTGTCATCGGCTCCGGCATTTCCGGCGGTTGGGCGGCGAAAGAATTAACGGGTAAAAAATTAAAAACCTTGGTGTTAGAGCGTGGTAGAGACGTTAAACACATCGTTGATTATCCGACAACAAATATGTTTCCTTGGGAGTTTGAACATCGCGGACAAATTAAAAAAGAAGTGCGCGATGCCAATCCGATTATTAGCAAATGTTATGCTTTTTACGAAGGCTCGGAACATTTTTTTGTAAAAGATGCCGAACATCCTTACGTACAAGACAAACCTTTTGATTGGATTCGCGGCTATCAAGTCGGCGGAAAATCGTTGATGTGGGCGCGACAAACGCAGCGTTGGAGCCCATTTGATTTTGAAGGACCACAACGCGATGGTTTTGCCGTTGATTGGCCTATTCGTTACAACGATTTAGCGGCATGGTACAGTTACGTCGAAAAATTTGCGGGCATTTCCGGTAATAAAGATGGTTTGGATATTTTACCGGACGGTGAATTTTTGCCGCCACACGAATTGACTTGTCTCGAAAAATATTTTAAAGAATCGGTAGATAAAAATTACGAAGGTCGTCACGTCATTATCGGCAGAGCGGCGCACATCACAAAACCGGAACCGATTCATTTGGAACAAGGGCGCGGACAATGTATGAACCGCACAATTTGCGAACGCGGATGTCCGTTCGGCGGTTATTTTTCAAGTAATTCTTCGACACTTCCTTGGGCGGCAAAAACCGGAAAAATGACGCTGCGTCCTAATTCTGTCGTTCACAGTATTATTTATGACGAAAAAAAAGGCAGAGCTACCGGCGTACGCGTGATTGACTCGGTAACAAAAGAAACGATAGAATTTTATGCAAAAATTATTTTTCTCAATGCGGCGGCACTTAATTCAAATTTAGTTTTATTGAACTCAACTTCCAATCGCTTTCCGAACGGTTTGGGAAATGACAGTGGCATTCTGGGAAAATACGTCGCGTTTCATAATTATCGCGCCAAAATTTCCGGCGAATACGAAGGTTTTCAGGATACTACAACAGAAGGTCGTCGTCCGAACGGTGCGTATATGCCGCGCTTCAGAAATGTTTTGAAACAAGAAACGGATTTTTTACGCGGTTATTCGGTGGGTCTATACACGAATAGAAACAAAGACCGCAATTACGCCGGTTTAGGTGCGGATTTAAAAGATAATTTAGCAAAAACAAAATGGGGCAATTGGCAAATCAGTTCGCACATTATGGGTGAAACAATACCGAAAGAAAGTAATTACGTAAAACTCGACAGCAATTTAAAAGACCCGTTCGGCATTCCTCAATTAAAAATTTCGATGGATTATGACGATAACGACGAAAAAATGATAAAAGATTATCACCAACAATTGTCTGAAATGTTTGACAAAGCGGGTATCACAAATATTAAAACAGCCGATTCGCATCAAGCTGCCGGTTTAGATATTCACGAATTAGGCGGCGCACGTATGGGTCGCGACCCGAAAACTTCAGTGTTGAACAATTGGAATCAATTACACGCCTGTAAAAATGTATTTGTCACCGACGGTGCTTGCATGACTTCGACATCATCGCAAAATCCTTCGCTGACTTATATGGCTTTAACAGCACGCGCTGCGGATTTTGCTGTTTCGGAATTGAAAAAGAGAAATTTGTAGAGAAGCGATGTATTTAAACCAACTAAACATGAGAACGGCATTCTTTTTTTTATTTTTGAATTTAATAAGCCAAACAAATTTTGCCCAACCAATCGGTATTTTTCAAAATCATGCAGACATCGGTAAACCTAAAAATACAGGTACGTCCGGATACAAACTCACTGACGATGCTTACATAATGAAAGGTGCGGGATATAATATTTGGTTCAATCGCGATGAGTTTCAGTACTTGTACAAAAAAATTGGCGGCGATTTTATACTCACGGCGCAATTTGAATGGATAGGTGATAAAGGCAATAATCACCGAAAATATGGTTGGATGATTCGAGAATCTCTTGATGAAGCTGCCGGTCACGTTTCTGCCGTTTCACATGGAGACGGGTTGACAGTGATGCAATGGCGCGTTTTGCGCGGTGCCTTCATGCGCGACCCTGAAGATGAAATCTTTTTTGCAAAAAAAGGTTTTGAAATTATTCAGATGGAACGCATCGGAAAACAAATTACGATGCGCGTCGCACATCCCGGCGAACCGTTACAAACAGTTGGTTCATATAAAGCCGAAATGCGTGATTCGGTTTTTGCCGGTTTGTATATTTGTTCACACGATTCAAGCGCAATTGAACAAGTGAAAGTTTGGAATGTGCGGATTGAAAAACCAATTGTAGTAAATAATAAAGGTGATTATACACCGGAATTTTCGAGAAAAAATGAAACTGTAAATATTATTGACGGAAAAAGATCGGAAATTATTTTAAGAGATTCAGTTCAAAAAGTTTATTTTACAACGCGAGAGGCTATTGTTCCGGGCTTTAAACAGGAAGGAGATGCTGTTTCTAATTTTACAGGAAATAAAAAAGTAAAAAACTATACCTCAGATTATGAATACGTAACACAAAATGTTTCATCACAAATCTGGCGTATGAAATCTTCCGACAATTCGCAAAAAGAGCAGATTACTTTCGATGAGTATAATAACAGCCATCCTGAAGTTTCCCCTGACGGTAAATATTTAGCCTTTATCTCTTACACTTCTAATATCGAGAATAAAAGTTTATTCCGCAATATCATGATTAGAATTATGCCGCTTGCCGGCGGTATCAGTTTGTGCAAAAAGTAAATTTTTGAAAAAGCGGAAGAATAAACGGGATTTATTCGGGCTTAAAAACCGTTTTAAATTTTGTACGGCTCTGCG
>JAYTNA010000265.1:0-3157 GCA_043748865.1 Saprospiraceae bacterium | reverse complement strand
TTTTCAAAATGCGTCACTTTTTTCTGCTTTACAGTCACAAAAAAGGAAATTAATCGTTATTAATCTATTCAATAAAATTTTAACAAAATGCAACTCCGTCATATACTTTTCCTATTATTTTTCCTATCTTCATCAATACTTATTTTCGCACAAGCTAAATCTACGGAATCCGATTCGGAAATTTCTCGCGCCGACAAAAATGCGCAAGATAAAATCAATGCACGTTTAAAAGAATTGCGCGAATCAAAAGGATTTTCGCCAAGAACTTTAAACGATACTGATATTGATTCCGTTCCTGAATTTAGTCAAAATAATTCCCGCTTATTTAAAAACATGGATTCTTCAATGACCCGCTCGTTTGGTTATTTTTTTGATGGCAATAACGGCAAAATGTGGAACGGACGCGATACCGGGCAAGGAAAAAACAAGGAAGATATGCGCGACAAACTTAGTAAACCGGCACCAGATTTTGAAAAATTATTTGGCAGTATGATGCCTTTAGACGGCATGAAAAATTTCGGTAGTATGGATTCGATGATGCAACGCTCATTCGGTTTTCTTTTTGACGGAAATAAAATGGTGCCTTTTGGTGGTGGTGATTCAACACAAATGAATCAACTCAATAAACTTTTCGGCAATATGGATCTCGGAAAACTCATGGAAGGTGATATGTTCAAAAATTTCGGCGATTTCAATATGGATAAAATGCCGCGTATTGCACCAGAAGATAATTCTAAATCAAAGAAAAATCTTAAGAAAAAAGATAAATACGATACGGAATCTTTATAATGGTTGGTTGTTAATGGTTAATGGTTAATTATAAATATGAGTCATTGTCGTCCGTTAATGACTCATATTTATTTATAAATCTTAAACTTAAAACTCAATTAATCATTAACCATTAACAACTAACCATTAATCACTAAACTTTCCCTTTCTTAATCGTCAATTCAATTTGACCGCAGTGGTGGGAACTGTGATTCAATGTAAATGACATCATACTGAGCAGAGTTTGATCGCCGAAAGGAGTCGAAAAAGCAGTATCCACTTCATTGTCCGGCATTTTACGCACAATTTTTTGCATCAAATCGAAACCGCTATCAACGAACTGTTTAGTTTCCGCCAAATCAAACGCATGACCCGGATCAGCCGGAACACGTAGAGTTTGTGGCTGAAAATTCATACCCGTTTTAAAACCAATATGCGCTAAAGAGTGCATTGCTTCACCGATATGGCGCATATAAAAACCGGCAGTTGCAGATTCGGGAGAAATTCTGAATAGCGAGTTTTCCGGTGTTAATTTATTCATTAAGGCATCAACTTTTTTCTTATTCAGGTTGATAAATTCAATAATTGCGTACTGTTTGATAGTCATTTTATAGTTTTTTAATAAAAATAAATAAAACTCGATACAAAACTACCATTTTTTAACAAAAACTAATTTTGATTGCCGGGATTTTCAAACTTTTTTCGTTGATATTGCGTTTAAAATTTATGGCTACTTTGAATTACGAAAACAAAAAAATAATTCCTGATAATGACCCCACGGCAGAAAGCCGAAAGAAGGATCATATCGAATTGGCTTTTCGCTCGCGCATTACTCAATTAGACACGCGTTTTTATTACGAACCTTTTTTGTCGGCACATCCAACTATAACAGATATTCCGCCGATAAATTTCCTGAACAAAACGTTTCACGCACCGATGTGGGTCAGCAGTATGACCGGTGGTACGGAAAAAGCGCGTACTATTAATAAAAATTTAGCGCGTGCTTGCGGCGAATTTGGTTTCGGCATGGGACTCGGCTCTTGTCGTCAACTTTTATACAGCGATGAATTTCTGCCCGATTTTGATGTGCGACAATTTATGGGTAACGAAATTCCACTTTTTGCCAATCTCGGAGTTGCCCAAATTGAAAAACTATTTGAACAAAAAGAGATTGGGCGTATTGAAATTCTTTTAAAAAAATTAAATGCTGATGGACTCATCGTTCACGTCAATCCGTTACAAGAATGGTTGCAACCGGAAGGCGACAGGTTTTTGTATCCGCCTATTGAAACAATTAAAAAACTTTTAAATATTGCTCAATTTCCGATAATAGTAAAAGAAGTAGGGCAGGGGTTTGGACCGGAAAGTATAAAAACTCTTTTGCAATTACCCATCGCAGCATTGGATTTAGCCGCCGCCGGCGGCACTAATTTTTCCAAGTTAGAACTCCTCCGCAGCAGCGAAGAACAACAAAATTTATTCAATGCTATCGCACAATTAGGTCATACTGCCGAAGAAATGGTGAATTGGATAAATTTTGCGCACGAATCTTCTCATCTTAACATAAAATGCCGCCAAATTATTATTTCGGGCGGCATCACAGATTTTCTTGATGGTTATTATCTCACTCAAAAAATAAAAATACCTGCCGTGTACGGTCAAGCCTCCGCTTTTTTAAAATATGCGCAAGGTGATTACAGCGTGTTACAAAAATTTATATCTTCGCAGTTGGAAGGATTGGCTTTAGCTTATGCTTTCTTGAAAATTCGTTAATTAGCAATTAGTTAATCAGTTTATCGGTCATTAGTTTTGTTTAGATTAAACTAATGACTAATCACAGATAAACTAATCACCCATCACCGTTAAACCAATCAACCAATTTATGACCTTTAGTATTACCCTTATTATTATTATCGTAACTTGTATTGTTTCCTATTTAGGTTTCAATGACATAAGTTTTTTCAACCGATACAGTCATCAACCATATATGGAAAATCGGTTTAAAGAATACTATAGGTTATTAACTTCCGGATTTTTACATGCCGATTTCATCCATCTCGGCATGAATATGTACGTTTTTTGGAACTTCGGTAGATATATTGAAATAGAATTTACAGAAAATTTCGGATTGGTTATAGGTAAAATACTTTATCTTTTTCTTTATCTTTCAGCCATCATTGTTGCCGATATAACGACAATGCGCAAGTTTAAAGATTTTTCCGGTTATTCAGCCGTCGGTGCTTCGGGTGCTGTATCTGCTATTTTATTTGCATTTATCGTTATTCAGCCTTGGGCAACTTTAACTTTAATGTTTTCTATTAATATGCCCGCTATTTTGTTGGGTGTTTTATATTTAGCTTACGAACAATGGGCAGGACGCAATAAAAAT